>JBJMLY010000560.1:0-3997 GCA_045805025.1 Cytophagaceae bacterium
CATCGTTCGCTGTCCGGATGCTGAAGTAGCCGAACGAATGATCGAGCTGATCGATAAAACAAGAAAGGACCAGGATACCATTGGAGGCGTCGTAAGCTGTGTAATCGAAGGTACACCGGTCGGACTCGGAGAGCCGGTATTTGACAAGCTTCATGCGGAACTGGGCAAAGCGATGCTCAGCATCAATGCCGTGAAAGGATTTGAATATGGAAGCGGATTCGCAGGCGTTGAACTTCTGGGGTCCCAGCACAACGATATTTTCTATAATGAAGAAGGCAGGGTACGCACCAAAACCAATTACTCAGGAGGTATACAAGGCGGCATCTCCAACGGCGAAGACATTTATTTCAAGGTAGCTTTTAAGCCGGTGGCAACCCTGATGAAAGATCAGGAAACAATTAATGAAAAGGGAGAAACCGTGATCATCTCCGGCAAGGGACGGCATGACCCTTGTGTGGTTTCAAGAGCCGTACCGATCGTGGAAGCGATGGCTGCGGTGGTACTCGCTGACTTCTATCTCCGCAATAAAGCCGTCAAGCAATAATGACCGCCAAAAAAAAGAAGAAATTTCCCCTTTACATCAGAATTCTCTTTGGAATGACGCTGGGTATAACCTGGGGTCTTCTGGTTACGGGTTTTGACGAAGGTCCCGGGTTTACCAAAGATTTTATAAAACCGCTGGGCACCATTTTCTTCAGATTGCTCAGCTTTATCGCCGTTCCTCTGGTACTTGCTTCCCTGATCGTGGGGGTGGCAAACCTCAAAGATATGACCAAGCTGGCCAGAATGGGCGGAAGAACCTTGCTGCTCTTTTTATGCACCGCTTTTATTGCCACGAGCCTCGGACTTATTCTGGTCAATATCAGTCAGCCGGGCAAACGCCTATCAGAAAAAGTAAAAACCGAGCTGATGGCAGAATACAACGAAGCGGCTGAAAAAGCGCTAAGCAAAGCAGCGGCCATTAAGGAAAGTCCTATGCAGCCGCTTGTAGACATCGTGCCCGATAATATTTTCGGAGCCATGAGCGAGAATGCACGCATGGCGCAGGTTGTTTTCTTTGCCCTGCTTTTTGGCATTGCCATTATTAAAATCGATCCGGCCAAAGGCGATGTGCTGATTACTTTTTTTGATGCCGTAAATGAGGTACTCATCAGACTGGTAACGATCATTATGCAGATCGCGCCTTTCGGCGTTTTTGCTCTTATAGCTTCTATTCCAAATCTGAAAGAACTGATCTCTCCTCTTCTTATCTACATGGGAACTGTGGTAGTGGGTCTGCTGATCATGCTCCTGGTGATTTACCCCATGGTCTTCATGTATTTTTCAAAGATCGGGTACGGACAATTTTTTAAACAGATGAGACCTGCACTCCTGCTGGCCTTTACGACAAGCTCCAGCAGCGCTACCCTTCCCGTTACCATGGAAAGAGTGGAAAAACATCTGGAGGTTCCCAAAGATATAACCGGCTTTGTGCTCCCTTTAGGTACCACCATCAATATGGATGGAACAGCCTTATACCAGGCTGTCGCCGCTGTATTTATGGCTCAGGCGCTGGGAATAGAACTTTCCATCCTGCAAATGGTCATGATTGTTGTCACTGCCACCATTGCCGCAGCAGGAGCCGCTGGCATTCCTGGGGCAGGAATGATTACACTGATCATTGTCATGGATGCCGTACATATTCCTCCTGCTGCCATCGCACTGATTATGGCGCCGGACCGCTTTTTAGATATGTGCCGCACCGTGATCAATGTAGCGGGAGATGCCGTAGCAGCGGTCGTCATTGCAGGAACGGAAGAAAAGACCGAAACATCGAATTCCTTCCCGGAAATCAGATAATTTGCTGAATTTATGTACCTTTGGAACCTTAGTTTTTAAAACTTGTTATAGTTCCAACCAAGGACCGTCTTATGGAAACAAAGAAATTGATCAATATCTATACGGAATCAAACCCTAATCCGAATTCCCTGAAGTTTGTAGCCGACATCATGCTGATGCCGGAAGGAAGTGTGGATTATCCGAATCCCCAAAGCGCCGAAAATTGCGCCCTGGCCCTGGATCTGTTCCGTTTCAACTTCGTGAAAAGAGTTTTTATTACCTCCAACTTCGTGACGGTAACCAAGACCGAAGAGATGGAATGGCTTGAAATTTCACCTATGATCAAGGCGCTTATCAAAGCGTATCTGGAAGAAGGCAAACCACTTTTTAAGGAAAAAATCGCCCATGACACCATTTCTCCTGACGATCCCGAAATCGTACAGAGAATTAAGGTTCTGCTGGACGAATACATCAGGCCGGCTGTGGAGTCTGACGGAGGAGCCATCAACTTCAAATCTTTTGAAGAAGGTATTGTAAAAGTAACGTTGCAGGGATCCTGCAGCGGATGCCCATCCTCAACAGTTACCTTAAAAGCCGGTATTGAAAACCTCTTTAAAAGAATGATTCCCGAAGTAAAGGAAGTGGTGGCGGAAGGCGTTTAACTTAATTTTGAATGATGAATTTTTAGTTTTGAATGAAGGCCGGTTTTTCCGGCCTTTTTTATGACTTTTATCCGAAGATATTTTTAACCAGGGCTGTATCTTTTATTCAAATCCTTTCAATTCAAAATTCATAACTCAAACTCAAAATTCATACAGGCATAGTATTTGTTGATATTGACGTAAAAATTGATATTTTTGATCAAGACCTAACCCTGCTTGTTATGAAAAAAATCTTTACTCTACCTCTTATTCTTTTATTAATCAGCCCCTGGTGCTATTCTCAGAAGATCGACGAGAAAAAGCTAAGCTTTCAATATATTCAGCTCCCGGCGGAACCCGTCAGAAATATCTATTCTTATAATGCAGTCGTGATTCCGGCTTATGAAGACGATATCAATGCCCGCAAAGAGGCTTTCCGCCAGAAAGTAAAAGCGGCAGATGATCAATACAATGCCGAAATGTCTGATTACCTGAATAAAGTCAGGGCTGCCGAAGATAAATACAATTCCGATCTGGATGCTTACACCAAAAGAATGAAGAATTATAAGCCAGGAATGAACATCGATACGGCCAAACCAAAAAAGAATCTACCTCCCGGCCCCAGAAAAGTAACCTATACGGAAGAAACGTATTCCAAAACATACGACCCTAAAATGCTTGCCGATATTATAAAGCTGGAGGGTTATCAGAACAGCACCGCCAATGCCTTAAATATCAGCGTTACCCTGAGAGGCTTTCAGATGCAGCAACCCGTGGTGAAAACAGCGGACTATAAATACAAGGAAAACAACGTAGACAAAGTCGGCAAAAAGTATTATTACGAAATCCAGTATAAGCATCCGATGAACGTAAAAGCAGAAGCTTCAGGAAGAACGCTGTACGAGGCCAGTCCGGAACAGTTGAATGGCTGGAAAACCGCTTCGACCGGACAATACCTGACCGAACAGGAACTGAAAGATTACTGGGACCAGAATAAAGATATTTTCACCAGCCCTCTTCAGGACCAGATCGTGAAAGAGAATATGGCTGCGATTAATCAGCTCCTGAATGAGAAATACGGTTATATTAAAAAGAGCCGGGAAATCGAAATCAATGTTCCTAAAGAAAAGAAGATCTCGTACGATGAATACGCACAGGCCTATGTAAGCGCAGTGGCAGGCTATAACAATATTATCAACCCGGATAATAAAGCCCAGTATACGTCTGACCTTAAAAATGCCATTCAGATCTGGGAGAAGTCGCTGAGCGAATCGAACCTGAAAGACAAAAAGGCCAGGATCAATGAAAAAGTCACCGCTATTACGATGCTGAATCTTGCCGAAGCCTATCTATGGCTGGACGATTACAGATCGGCAGAAATGTACCTCACTAAAATGTCCACCATCAACCTGGCAGGCAGAGATAAAAGATCGGCGGAAGGAATCAGGTATTTTATGGCAGAAAAGAAAAAGCGTTACGATGCCAATACGATGAAGTAGTCAAGGAACTGAATTAACCCGGTTGTTGGCGAAAAGCTC
>JBJMLY010000561.1:0-4166 GCA_045805025.1 Cytophagaceae bacterium
CTGGAATACCTGCTGACCAATTGCCCGCAGTGCTCCAATTGCCTGCTGAAATCGTACTGGTTGTGGCCGTAACTGCCTGTAATTTTGTAGGGTCAGCCTTACTTATAAAAGGGATGGTCAACAGCGCTAAAAAAATCCGGACAGAAAATCTTGAGAAATACATATAATCTTTTAAGCTTCTTATAAGATACTCATCCGCTGGATTTCCTGTTGAACTTATTAGATGGACATAGCCGATGGTTAGATTAATGATGTCATAACACTGATGTTTGATTTTGTACAATTTAGAAACGAAAAAAATATTCGTTAAAATACTGACTTTTAGGCATGTAAGTTTTATTTAAGAATTCTACCTATTTGTTTTTTCTAATTTCATTTTTTGAAATTTATCTATGTATTAATGCCCTGAATAGGTCGATGTGCAGGCGTTTCGTTCGGATGAAAATGCTCTAAGCGGATGATTTACGAGAGGAGAGGATGAGGTATATTAGTACGATCGGACCATGCTGTTCTTATGGAGACCAGGAATAGCCTGAAGAAAAATAGCTGAAACTTTATAACAAAATGGCCATTAATCTATTTTTAAGCGATATTCATGACGCATTTTTATTGATAAGTATTTTTTATAACTGTACATTTGAATAAACTATTAAAGTCACATGTCTGAAGTTCAAAACAGGAAGATAGGAATTGGTGAATCCCTGCTGGTAGAAGTTGCCTGGGAGGTTTGTAACCAGGTTGGCGGTATTTACACGGTAATCCGCTCCAAGGTGCCTTCTATGATCGAGAAATGGAAGGATAATTATTGTCTGCTGGGTCCTTATGTGCATAGCCGGGTGCCTGCCGAATTTGAAGCCAATGATAATTACGATGATCCCTTCGGACAAGCAGTACTTAAACTGCGTGAAGCAGGAATTGAAGTTCACTACGGTTACTGGCTCGTATCCGGAAGACCCAAAGTAGTCCTCATCAATCCTTTTAGTGTCTATAACAGACTGGGTGAGATCAAATACCTGCTTTGGGAGCACCATGGCATTTCCACTCCTGATAATCATGATCTGTTGAATCAGGTGATTGCTTTTGGCTACGTGATCAAACTGTACTTCACCGAACTCGCTAATCCTTCAATCAATAATAACCGTCATGTAATTGCGCATTTACACGAGTGGATGGTAGGAACTGCTATTCCCGAAATGAGGTTTGAGAATACCAATGTTTCAACCATATTTACCACACATGCTACGATGCTGGGAAGATACCTGGCCATGAACGATGCCTGGTTCTACGACCATCTTCCATTCTTTAACTGGGAGAAAGAAGCTAAAAGCTTCGATATCGAAGCTCAGGTAAGAATCGAAAGAGCGGCTGCACATGGTGCTAACGTTTTTACGACGGTCAGCGAAGTAACAGCCAAAGAATGTCTTTACCTGATCGGAAGAAATCCGGATGCCATTCTGCCGAACGGATTAAATATTCAGCGTTTTACGGCCCTGCACGAATTCCAGAATCTGCATAAGGAATACAAGGACAAAATCCATCAGTTTGTGATGGGACACTTCTTCCACAGCTATTCTTTCGACCTGGATAAAACTATTTATTTCTTTACGTCGGGTCGTTATGAATACAAGAATAAAGGATTTGATCTGACACTGGAAGCCTTAGCCAGACTGAACTGGAGAATGAGGCAGGAAAATATCGATACCACGGTCGTAATGTTCTTCATTACCAAGCAGCCTTTCCAGACTATGAATCCGAAGGTACTTCAGTCCCGGGCCGTTATGGAAGAGATCAGACAAACATGCGACTCTATTGAAAAGCAGGTGGGAGAGCGATTATTCTATGCGGCAGCCTCCAGCGCTGAAAATAAAATTCCGGCACTTAACGATTTTATCGATGACTACTGGAAGCTTCGTCTCAGAAGAACCATACAGTCATGGAAATCAAATGAACTGCCTATTGTCGTAACTCATAACCTTTACCACGACGATAAAGACGAAATTCTGAACTTCCTCCGTACGGCCAACCTCGTGAACAATTGGTACGACCGTGTGAAAGTAGTTTATCACCCTGATTTTATCTCTCCGACCAACCCTCTGTTCGGTATGGAATATGGCCAATTTGTAAGAGGATGTCACTTGGGTGTATTCCCAAGCTATTACGAGCCATGGGGTTATACGCCTCTGGAATGTATGGCCAGCGGTGTGCCTGCTGTTACCAGCGATCTTTCAGGTTTCGGGGATTATGTCATCAAGAATATTCCAGACCAGGAAGAAAAGGGTATTTATGTGGTTACAAGAAGAGACCGTACCTTCGACGATGCTGCCAATCAGCTTACCAATCAGCTCTTCTCTTTTGTGAAGATGAACCGCAGAGACAGGATCACGCAGCGTAACCGGGTTGAAAATGCTTCGGAGCTTTTTGACTGGAAGAGGCTGGGTACCTATTATGATAAAGCATACAGTATAGCCATCGAAAGAGCAACTTAGTGAATCGTGCTTCGTGCTTCGTGCAGGTGATTTGCTATTTTGGATTTGCTAGTTGAAATTTCATCGCATCCTGCAGCACTTCGTTAAGCTGAGAAATTTGAATATCCAGCGCGCATTTAAAATGTCCTTCGGGACATTTTTTGTATCCATGCAGATTACATGGACGGCAATAGAGCGGTTTCTGCAATTCCACGACTCTTGAAAATTCTGACAGCGGGCCGAATCCAAATTCCGGTACCGTCGAACAATAGACGGCACAAACGGGGGCATTGGCCTCCGAGGCAAGATGCAAAGGTGCAGAGTCGTTCACATAATTGATAACCGCATCTTTCATCAGTTCTGCCGATGCCAGCAGACTTAATTTTCCTGCCAGATTCAATACTCCCGGATGGTTGCTGCTTGCTGCAATCTCCCTGCAAAGCTCCTTATCGGATGGAGCGCCGAGCAGGTACACCTTTATATCAATGGGAAGCTGATCGATAAATTCAATCCATTTCTCTTTAGGAAACTGTTTTGTAAACCAGACGGAGGCAGGAGCAATGCAGAGATATGCCATTCCTTTATAAATGCTGCTGCTATCCCGGTCTTTTTGTGTGGCGTATAATCGAGGCCTCACTCGCCGATCGTCTGTGAATGCTTTTATCAGGTCGATGTTCCGGTCCACTTCATGCTTTCCTCCGCTTTTACTGATTTCATGCGAGATCTTTTCTGTGAAAAAAAAAGAAAACGGATTTTTGCTGAAGCCTACTGTATGCCGGGCTCCTGAAAGTACGGTGATAAGTCCGGAAGTTGCAAATCTCTGAGCATTGACAACCAGGTCATAATTCTCTTTCCGGATCTTCCGGATATTATCGGCAATACTCCGGAATTTTATTTTTTTATCCAGGATAAAAATCCTGCTCAGGTAGGGATGCTCATCCAGCAGTGATTCATTGCCCTTTCTTACTAAAAAGTCAAGCCGGGCTTCAGGGAAGAATGCATGCAGTTTTTCAATGATTGGACTTGCAAGTATAACATCCCCCAGGAAAGCGGTTTGGATGATTAATATCTTTTTGAAAGGTTTATTCACAAGTCAGCAATTATGGGTACAAATTACAAAAAATCACGGGCTGTTTCATGAGCATCCGTTAATTCAAAATTCCCTGTTTTAAGATTACACTCATTGCTGAAATTTTAGCGATACAATTGTCTGATTATAAGAACAATATCTACTTGTTAAAACAACAATTAATTATACTTAGTTATACTGGTACCGGATCAAATAGAAATACTTACACTTAAATAATTTTTAATCTTTATGCTTAGGAATATTTTCACCATCCTGGCATTATTTTTAACAGGCGTAAATCCTCTTTACTCCCAGATCTATAATTATAATCCCCCCTCAAACTTCCGGACAATACCTAAAGGCTCCCTGGTTATCGGTATGGATAATGCAACACAGTCCAGAAATGCTCTTTTTAATCTCCAGGCTTACGGACTGGTAAATTATATATTGAATAGCGGTATTCCGGTGCAGAGAATTATCAGAAGCAAACCAGATCTCGATGATACCGACATGGGTGTTAACGCCCAGATGGTAAGTCCGTCTTCCGGCACGGTTACTCACTATGATTTTATCACAGGACCTTTTGTAGTCGACAGCTCTTATGCATCGCTTGCTCTGCCGCTGATCGCTCA
>JBJMLY010000562.1:0-12839 GCA_045805025.1 Cytophagaceae bacterium
GCCTGTGTCGGGATCCAGGATCAGCAGTAAACCGGGCAGGATGCATAGAATGCCGGTAATAAGTAAGATCCAATAAAAGATACGGATCGTGTGGTCTCTTTGCAGGGTTAATCCGTGGTCTGATTCTGCGATGCGGGAATAGTACATGCAGGCAAGTTAAAAAAAATGGCCGAGCTGCTATCGCTAAAATTTCAGATCGTTTTTGTTCACTTTCTGGCTGATGTCAATATCAATGGTTTTAGGGATCCATAAAGCTCTTCCCTTCACCTTGCCTTTGACGCTGACCAGGCTGCTGCCGCTGAATAGCATGGTAGGCATCAGCTTTTGAAGCTGAACCATGTCGGCCTTCAGCCGGATGTCATAAGCATTCTCAGATTTCCGGGGAACAACCAGCTTTTCGGAATGGTTGACTTTGCCGACCAGCTTCTTATTCAGATACGCGTCGAGCTCCACTTTTTTGACCACAAGCCTGAAGTTATTGGGATTTTTGATTTTCACTTTAAGTCCGACTTCGGCCGTTGTATCGTTTTGTTCCAGCATCTGCAGGGATTCTATGCCCTGAAATTCGACCGGCTTGAAACTGACACAGGAGCTGGCAAAAATGGTAAGGGCCAGCAGATAAAAATGAATTCTCATAAAAATTGGGTTTGATAAGGTAATAACCGGTAATTAAAACTTTGGTTATGAATATCACGAATATAATCGCCGATAGGCTTTTTATTGCCTTTTAAAGCGTTTGTCGCCGATGGCCTGATAATTATTTTCTGTTATAAAGCACCATGCTGAGGATCTGCCCGATCAGGAATAAAACCAGACCCAGAACGATCATGATCACAATTTTATTGGGATGATTTCTCAGCCATTTGGTCCTGGAAGCTCCATACATGATCAGAATGCTGACCGGTAAAAAAATCAATATCATATTCGTTCTTTTATTCAACCAGTACAAAAGCGCCCCAGTAATAAGGTTCCTTGAATTTTGTCTTAAGCTCCAGCTGTGCTTTTTTGAAGGCGGCCTCTTTGTTGTTGGACAGAGAATAATTTTTGTAGAAGCTCGACATCAGCTCCTGCGTGGCAGCGTCGTTTACTTTCCATAGACTCATGATAATCGATTTGGATCCTGCGACCTGAAATGCTCTCTGTAATCCATAGACGCCTTCTCCATTCTTCACATCGCCCAGGCCGGTTTCGCAGGCGCTCACCACCACAATTTCTGTATTGTCCAGCAAAAGGTTCATGACTTCATAGGCTGTCAGGATTCCATTCTCGCTGGTACCGTCCATGGCTTTTTCGGCATCGGCCATCAGAAGACCGGACCTCAGCAATGGGTTGGCGTTTGATTTTTCGGTCGATATTCCGAACACCTTTTCGTTTTCTGTAGCGTCTGATTCTGCCAGAAAAAATCCATGGGTGGCGATGTGCAGGATCTTAGGGCTCTTCAGCGATTTCACCTTTTGTTCCGTCGCTCCGTTTTCCAGAAAGGTTTTTACACTATAATTATTGGCTGTAAGCACTTTTGCAATATTTTCAACTTCGATCTTGGTACCAGGTAGCTTTGCAATGGTGCCGGCTGTTCCGTAGTTGGGAAAGCCTATGAGGGTGGCGTTGTTATTGACGGTGCTTCCTCCTGTTTCCTTCAGTTTGAGCACGTCTTTGCTGTTGGTGAGAAAAATCAGGTGCTTCTTTTCCAGCAGGTACTGGCCGCTTGCCATCTGCAGGGTATTCAGGTTGATCTGGTTGTAGATTCCATCCAGGGAAACGTAAATAATCTGCTTGTCGCCCATCGCTTTTTCAAGTCTTCCCCAATACTGTTCGTAGGAGAATTCATCTTTGGTTTTCTGGCGGATAGAATTTTTGTAATAATTGTAATACCTTTTTTCCAGCTGATTGCCATTGTCCAGCAAGACCAGTTCGGGGCCAACGGCACTTTCTTTTTTCAGGATCAAGGCGGCGTATTGAATCGTATCGGTGGTTACCACATTGAATTTATGCAGCTGGATGATCTCGACAGCAGCTTCGTTGGCGAGCAGCTTGCCTGCAATTTGCTTAAAGGTGATCGGCTCCTGCTCGTATTGCTGATTAAAGAGCTTGGATTTGGACGACAGCATTTTTTCTTTGGCATTGGCCGCTCGCTCCAGGGAATCCAGGTTGATCTTTTCCTCGATTAATTCAGCCTTGCTCATAGTATAGAGCCTTGCCAGATTCTCCTTGGTGTCGAGCCACTCCAGGTAATCTTTTTTGAGTTGTTCATCCGTTCCGTTCAGGATCAATTGCTTCACTTTATTGGTGGAATTAAGGAGCAGGGCCTTGGTGGCCAGCTGGTAGTTGTACATTTCTCCCAACAGGGAAGGATCGCTGTTTTTGACATCGGCTACAAAAGAATAGAAACGTTGAAATTTAGGACGGATCTTATCCCAGAACCTGGCTTTTTCAGCTTCGCTCATCGGAGCGAAATAGGTATTGATATGTTGAATATTTTTTTCCTGCACCTGCTTAAGCGTTTCCATGGCCTGAGGAATTCTGCTGGTCTGCCAGTACAGAAGTCCCATGTTCTCCAGCGAGTTTACATAGTCAGGATGGTCTTCGCTCAGGGTGGTCTTTCTTATCTGCAAAGCCTGGCTGAGCAAAGGCTCCGCTTCTGCGGCTCTGCCGGAGGTTCTGTAAAAAGTACCCAGATTGCTGATCGCTGTAGCATAGGATGGATGCGATTCTCCGAAATTCTTTTTATAAATAGCCATCGATCTCTTCAGAAGATCTTCCACTTTATCCGTTTTGCCCATCTGAATATACAGGGAAGCCAGCTCATTGAGCAGGTGCGCATAGTCCGGGTGATTGTTGCCAAGCTTGCCTTCGCGGATCTTGAGGGCTTTAAGGTATAAGGTTTCAGCGTCGTTGTATTTGCCCATGTCCTGGTAAAGCAAAGCCAGGTTCATCATCAGCCTTACAAAATTGGTCGACTTCTCTTTCAGTCCGGCTTCGGCAATGTCGATGGCTTGTTTTAAAATGGGTTCAGCTTGCGGGTAACGGCCCATGGCCTGGTAAAGCATGGCCTGGTTATTCAGCGACAAAGCGTAGGTTACGCTGGTTTTTCCAACACTGGCCTCATTGACGCTAATGGCTTCCAGGATCAGAGGCTCCGATTCGTTGTAGCGGCCCATATCTTTATACAAGACGGCCAGGTTGTTGACCGAAGCTGCGTAAGCGGCCGTATTATTCACGGTAGACTTTCTCAGATCCAGCGCTTTTCTGGTGAATGTTTCGGAAAGGTTGTAGCGTCCTGTGGTATGATACAGCAGGCCCATATTGCTTAATACAAGTGCATAAGAGGGATTCAGCGTATCGCCGGCTTTTTTATACTGCATGATCGCTCCTTTGAATGAGTATTCTGCCGTGGTGAACTTGTTGGAGGCAAACATCATTTCACCCACCTCGTTGAGGTTGGAGGCGTTCTGCTGAGGTGTATTTTTCTGATCGTCGGTGGCGCTTACCACTTCGGCCAGCATTTTCTGATTCTTTTTAAATTTTTCTTCCGCTTCGAAAAGGCCGGCATTATCACGCAGCGATACGGCGTAGTTGAAGTTGGTGGTATCGTACTCATTCCTGGACGCAGCCAGCTTGTTTTTGACCAGATCTTTGGCATTATCTACGGTAGCGACATCTTTCACTTTCTTTTTCAGAAGGTCTTTTCCTTTGCTAAGGTCGATCTGGGCAAAGCCTGCAGAGGTGCTGAACAAAAGGAACAGAAGAAGCTTCAAAGTTTTCATGTGGGCTTGGATTAAGCTTTAAAAGTACGAATAAGAGTCTAGACTTTAGAGCTTAGACTTTAGAAAAAGTTGCAGGCAAGGAATTTCGATAGTACGAGGTGGGACGTCGCACCCATCGGATTTTTTTCATTTATTGAACTTGATTAACTAATATCCGAAGCCCAGAATCAGATCCTGCTTTTTATACTGCTCAATCAAAGCTTCGACCCTGGATTTCTGTTTTTGCTTAACAGCTGTATAAAAGGGATTCACCAAAGATGCCGCCTGGGTGTCGGGGTATTTGGAAAGCAGGTATTGATAGCCTTCCACATACATTCCAGACAAAGTCATGGTTTCGGCATCCTCGTATAGAGGTGTGTTGTCCATGCCATTGAACAGATAGGTCAGATAGGTTTTCTTTAGTTCTTTTGCTTTGGAAAGTTCTATAAAGTCCGGATTGGCATTGATGAATTTTTCCCACCACACGATGCGGTCGGCCAGCCTGCTCACGGAAATAATCATTCCGCCGTCGGAGCTGAAACCTTCTTCGGTTTCGAGGTCGGTTTCCGTTAAGTAGTCTTTCATGGCTTTTGACACAAGCGGACCGAAGGAGTTGACAATAAATAGTCTGTATTGCGCTACGTAAGTCATCCCTTCATCCATGGCGATCTGAAAACCGTTGTCTTTTAGTTTCTGGTTGTAGTCCAGAAGAGTTTTTGATACCGGTGCCCGGGTGCTGTCGTAATAGTGAATGACCAGCTCATCGTAACTGGTGGTATCTTTTTCGAGTAGCGTATTCAGGTTTCTGTCCATACGTTCGTAAAATCCATCGAACAGAAGATAAGCCGAATCGCATAGTCCGGGTGCCTGTCCTTTGAACAGCTCCTGGTATTGGCGGGCAGCTTTCCCTGAGGATTCCACATCCATGCTGTCGAGACCGGCGATGTAAGCTGTATAATCCGACAAAAGCTTTTGAGCGTTTGAAATGGCAGGAGTGTTCTCAGTCTTGCTTTCAGAATTTTTGACTTCCGAAGTATTGCAGGAGAATAAAAGCAGGAAGGCGGGCAGGTAAAGAATATGTTTCATGACTGATGGATTGTGCGAAGCTTAAAATTAGCATACTATCCAGAGAAATCATAAGGCTATATTAACCCACTTTCGTCATTCCCCCGCACGCGAGGATAATCCGATTTTGTACTCAGTTAGCAGTATGCGCAGTAAGTTTTAAGCTGATTATAAATACTGCTTCAGCCACTCCCTGGCTTCCTGATCATCCGAAAATGACTTCATGGGTATGGCAGGAGGCTTGAATCTGAACAGGATGTTCATGATAAACTTGGCCAGTCCGGGTTTGGAGACCATGGCCATGGCTTTATAAACATTCGGCAGCTGTTCGGTGGAGAATTTGCGGGTTTCTTTATCCGGTATGGGAGAGTCGCAGAGGTAGATCAGCAGAGGTACTTTTTTATTGCCCGTAATCTGTTTCACCAGCGCTATATTTTCGCTGATGTTTTTAACCGTGCGCCTGGGATTTTTAGAATAGGAATATAAAATTCCCTCCGGGTCAAGCCAATAATCGGCAATTTCGCCTTTGATGAGAGGAATGTTGTCGGGTGTTTCCATTTCGGCAAACATAAGCAGTAAGAGGTAATATTAAAAGCAGATCTTATGAGAGGAGCAGGAGGTAAACTTGGTGCTATCGTGCTAGCATTATCATATATATTGTCATTCAGGAGGAACCTCGTTGAAAGCTGGTATAAATGTGGAGTTATAAACAGATCCTGTTATTTAGTAATCCCAAATTGAACAGTTATTTCACCTATTAAATTAATCAGCAAATACTCAATCACCAAAGTGCTTAAAATCAGAATCAGAAGAAGAGTACCTGAATATCGATAAATTATTAGTACCGCTGAGATTATTATGATGAGTATGTAATATCCTATGTAAACAAAATCAGGTCTTAAAATTTCCCAGACGATGTATTCTGGAATAAAGGGACTTTGCAAGGCATTATAATGTCCGTAAGTCTTCCATGAATGATACCCCAGCCCTATTGTTATAACGGCAAATTGTACGGCAATTAAAATGAAGTCAATAGGTTTTGAGGGTTTACTATGTGTAATCGTAAGATGTTTCATGTATATAGTCTTCAATAATATCAGAAAGGGAAAGTTAAGATATAAGTTCTTACCATCAGCAAAGATAGCTTGTCTCATGCATGCAAATAGGATAGGCTATGCTTTGTTCTATCGGATTATTTTTCCTTCGCAGGCATTAAATGAAATACCGCTTTCTTTAAATATTATTTTACAATTACCGCTATCTCCGGCAATAGCAGTCTCGACATGTCTGATGAATAGAGGAATAAATGCATACTGACTTAATTCATATTTCAGCAGTGGTCTTCCTGAAAAGCCTTGATCGCAGACATACTCAATTTTATAGTTGTCAATTTTCCATTCCTTTTCTGTTTTTTGGTAGCCGCTCATTGAATCCATAAAAGAGGCAAAGCTTAATATTATAAATAGCAGCCCCGAAATTATTAGAGGGATTGTGAATTTTGGAATTTTCTTTTCGATTTCCCTGGATAGAAGCGAATAAATGCCTCCCAGAAAAAGTACAGCGAGTATTTGATAAGAATAATTTATAATGTACTTATAGCCGGTAAAGAAAGGAATGAACAAAAGAAAGGATGCAATAAGGATGTAGAAAGTCGTTTTTCGAGATGTATAATAGTCCAATAGAAGTCCTATTAAAGGAAATATGAAAAGGATAAACAGATCATTGCCGTATTGAAATAAATCAAACATATTATTTTTGTTCCGATAGCGCGAGGCTCAGCCTCGTGTTTAATATCCCCACCACTAGATGATTAGTATGAATATACTTAATCTTTTCTTCAAACGACAATACAGCACCTCTAGTGATAACAGCCTGGTTACCTGAAATTGTAATGTCACCACGAATACTTAAGGCAGCAGGGAGAAAAATACTATTCAGGTAAATAGATAGCGCTCTGCCAGAGTCTGACGAGTTTCCTTCTGAATGACAATGGTACAGTTGCTTTTTTATCTGCAAACAATCCTGCATAAATCTGTGTAATCCTGAAATCATCTTAATCCGTGTTTTTTTTTAATTATTCTAAGAATTCCAGGAATCATGTAAGAAATCCGCCGCATTCAAAATTCTTTTTATAATTTCTTTTGGGTATATTTGTAAGAAGCCCTTTTTCCAAAAAATAGGAATAATCGGTGTTTTTAGTCCTCCCAGGGGATAATTTGATGGCTAAACTTATAAGGTATAACCTTATGAACCAAAGCAGGCGGGAAGGTGTTCGGACTTGTAATAATTCAATATCAGGTACTTGCAATTATAATTCAAAAATAGATGGCCGAAATAAAGAATCAGGGTTTGTACGATCCTAGTTTTGAACACGATTCATGCGGTATTGGCTTTGTTGCCAACCTCAAAGGCAGAAAGTCGCATGATATTGTTAAAGACGCTCTTCACATGCTCGCACGCATGGAACACAGAGGCGCCTGCGGATGTGAAAGCAATACCGGCGACGGAGCTGGTATCCTCATCCAGATCCCCCACGAATTCTTTGTAGACGAATGTGTCAAGCTTGGCATCAAGCTTCCTGCACAAGGTCAGTATGGAGCCGGACTGATTTTCTTCCCTCAGGATGAAAAACACCGTGAAGACTGCCGCGCCATCCTTAACCGCACCATCGAAAAGCTGGGGCTGCAACTGCTTGGCTACCGTAAAGTACCAGTGATCAATAAAGAAATCGGTCCAAGCGCTATTGCCGTGGAACCAGTGATGGAACAGGTCTTTATCAAAAGACCGGAAAGCATCACGGACTTAGACCAGTTTGAAAGAAAGCTTTTCATTCTCAGAAATTACAGTACCAGACTCATACGCGAATCGGTTCAGGTACCGAACATTAAAGAGCAATTTTACATTGCTACGTTGTCCTATAAAACCATCTGCTACAAAGGTCAGCTGATGACCGGACAGGTGAAGTCGTACTTCCCTGACCTGGAGCAGAAAGGCGTGGTATCTGCCATCGCCGTAGTACACTCAAGGTTCGCGACCAATACTTTCCCTTCCTGGAAGCTGGCACAGCCATTCCGTTACATCGCCCACAACGGCGAGATCAACACCGTGAAAGGAAATGTGAACTGGATGAATGCGCAGGAGGCTGCCCTGAAATCGAAATTCTTTACCAGAGAAGAGCTTGACATGGTCATGCCGATCTGTGATTCAAGCCAGTCGGACTCTGCCAACCTGGACAATGCCATCGAATTATTGGTGCTCAGCGGAAGATCTCTTCCTCATGTGATGATGATGCTGATCCCTGAAGCATGGGATGATAACGAGCTGATGGATGAGAACAAAAAAGCATTCTACGAATACCACGCAGCGCTGATGGAAGCCTGGGATGGTCCGGCTTCGATCTCTTTCACCGATGGAAAGATCGTAGGCGCGACCCTCGACAGAAACGGTCTGCGTCCTTCAAGATATTTAGTGACCAGCGACGACGTGATTATCATGGCTTCCGAAGCGGGCGTTATTGAAGTAGATCAGTCCAAGGTGGTGAAGAAAGGCCGTCTGCAGCCGGGCAAAATGTTCGTCGCGGATTTGGAGCAGGGAAGAATCATCAGTGATGAAGAGGTAAAAAACGATATCTGCTCAAGACAGCCTTATAAAGAATGGCTCAAGAATAAAATCAAGCTTAGTGAGCTTCCTGAGCCTCTGGCCGACTATCATCAGCCGGATCCAAAAACCTTATTGAAAAGACAGCAGGCTTTCGGATATTCTTCCGAAGACCTTAAAACCATTGTGGCCGTGATGGCCGAAACAGGCAAGGAACCCCTGGGATCCATGGGTACCGATGCGCCTCTGGCTATACTTTCGGACCAGAGCCAGCATCTGGCGAACTACTTTAAGCAGCTGTTCGCTCAGGTAACCAACCCTCCGATCGATCCGATCAGAGAGCGAATGGTGATGTCCCTGGTTTCTTATGTGGGGGGTTCCGAGAACCTTCTGGATGAAGGCCCTCTGCACTGCCGTCAGGTAGAGCTGCATCAGCCTATCCTTACCAACAAAGACCTTGAAAAGATCAGACAGCTGGATCAGGCATATTTCCAGACCAAGACGATCAATATTTATTTTAAAGCCGACGGATCTGCAGGTGCTCTTGATAAAGCCCTGAACAGAATCTGCCAGTATGCTTCAGACGCGGTGGATGACGGATTTTCCATCATCCTGCTTTCTGACAGAAGTATCGACAGCAGCCACGCTCCGATTCCTTCGCTGCTTGCTACTTCAGCCGTTCACCATCACCTGATGAGAAAAGGCTACAGAGGCAAAGTGGGTATCGTGGTGGAAGCCGGCGACGCATGGGAAGTGCATCACTTCGCGACGCTGATCAGCTTCGGTGCTTCGGCCATCAACCCTTACCTGGCATTCGAATCGATCGTCGATCTTAAAAAGCATAACCTGATCAACCCATCCATGCATGATGAAAAATTATGCAAGAACTACATCAAGGCGGTAAACGACGGCTTGCTGAAAGTGTTCTCGAAGATGGGTATCTCCACGCTGCAATCATACCAGGGCGCTCAGATCTTCGAAGCGCTGGGTATCAGCAAAGAGGTGATCGACAAATATTTTACAACGACGATTTCAAGAATCGGCGGACTTACCGCCGACGGCATCGCCAAAGAGGCGCTGATCAAACATAAATTAGCATACCCTGAAAAACCCGTTCCGAATCCGAAGCTGGAAGTGGGAGGTATTTATCAGTGGAAGAGAAGAGGCGAGTATCACCTGTTCAATCCGCAGACCATTCACCTGCTGCAGCAATCGACGAAAAGCAACGACTATCAGGTATTCAAGAAATATTCAAAGCTGGTGAACGACCAGACTCAGAAAGCGGCGACGCTCAGAGGTCTGCTCAAGTTCAGAACCAATACAGAGCCGGTGCCTCTTTCCGAAGTGGAGCCGATCGAAAGCATCTTCAAGAGATTCGCTACCGGAGCCATGTCTTTCGGATCGATATCGCACGAAGCGCACAGCACCCTTGCCATCGCCATGAACAGGATCGGCGGCAAGAGCAACTGCGGCGAAGGAGGAGAAGATGAAATCCGCTTTGAAAGAAAAGCGAATGGTGACTGGGAAAGATCTGCCATCAAGCAGGTAGCTTCAGGAAGATTCGGAGTGACCAGCTATTACCTGGCCAATGCCGATGAGCTGCAGATCAAGATGGCACAGGGTGCCAAGCCGGGAGAAGGCGGACAGCTGCCTGGCCATAAAGTGGATGACTGGATTGGAAGAGTGCGTCACTCAACTCCGGGTGTGGGATTGATTTCTCCGCCTCCGCACCACGA
Organism: Cytophagaceae bacterium; assembly: GCA_045805025.1. Classification (GTDB taxonomy): domain Bacteria; phylum Bacteroidota; class Bacteroidia; order Cytophagales; family Cytophagaceae; genus DATMOV01. Next base: position 10,142 of record JBJMLY010000562.1, read on the forward strand.
TATTTATTCGATTGAAGATTTAGCGCAATTAATATTTGACCTGAAGAACTCCAATCCTCTGGCACGTATCAGCGTGAAGCTGGTATCCGAAGCGGGTGTGGGAACGGTAGCCGCCGGTGTGGCGAAAGCACACTCCGACGTGGTACTGATCTCGGGATTCGACGGTGGTACCGGCGCGTCGCCGATCAGCTCGATCAAGCATGCCGGACTTCCATGGGAGCTTGGTATTGCCGAGGCGCACCAGACCCTGGTAAGAAACAAGCTGAGAGGAAGAATTGTGGTGCAGGCCGACGGACAAATGAAAACCGGACGCGACCTGGCAATCGCCGCATTATTGGGAGCAGAAGAGTGGGGCGTAGCAACGGCAGCGCTCGTTACTTCAGGCTGTATCATGATGCGTAAATGCCACCTGAATACTTGTCCGGTGGGAGTAGCGACTCAGAACAAAGAGCTGAGAGCCTTGTTCAGCGGAAAACCTGAATATGTAGTGAACCTCTTCACGTTCCTTGCCATGGAACTTAGAGAGATCATGGCAGAGCTTGGCTTCAGAACGGTGAATGAAATGGTTGGTCAGGCCGATCGCCTGGAGATGAGAAACGACATCAGCAACTGGAAATATAAAAACCTTGACCTGAGCCAGGTGCTTTACAAAGCGCCGACAGAGCAAGGCGTGGCGATCTACAAACAGGAAGAGCAGGATCATGGCATCGACCAGATCCTTGACCTTACCCTGATCGACATGGCGAAGGATGCTCTCGGTAAGCAGCAGAAAATATTCAAAGAATTCAAGGTGACCAACACCGACCGCTCCGTGGGTACGATGCTGTCTTACGAAATTTCTAAAAAATACAAAGGACAAGGACTTCCCGGCGGAACGATCCATTATAAGTTCAGCGGTTCGGCCGGACAAAGCTTCGGTGCCTTCGGCGCGCCTGGTATCAAGTTCGAGCTGGAAGGCGAAGCCAACGATTATTTCGGAAAAGGATTGTCAGGCGGTAAGCTGATCCTGTATCCTTCGAAGAACGCGAAGTTTGTTCCTCAGGAAAACATCATCGTCGGCAATGTGGCCTTCTACGGAGCCACTGCGGGCGAGGCGTATATCCGCGGACAGGCAGGCGAACGTTTCTGCGTGCGTAACTCAGGCGTGAAAGCGGTGGTGGAAGGTGTGGGAGACCATGGATGCGAATACATGACAGGCGGTATCGCGGTCATACTCGGCGAAGCAGGAAGAAATTTCGCGGCCGGTATGAGCGGAGGTGTTGCCTTTGTGTACGATCCGAACAAAAAATTCCCTCCGCATTGCAACATGGAAATGGTGGAGTTCGACAAAATGGACGATGATGACCTGTATCTGCTGAAAGAACTGATCAAAAATCATTATAAATACACAGGCAGCGAAGTGGCCGACAAGCTTCTGAAAGACTGGGATAACACCCTGAAGCATTTCGTGAAGGTGATGCCGACCGATTACAAAGCGGTGCTGTTAAAAAGAAAACAACAAAATCAGGGTACAACCAATAAGGAGGTTTTAATCAATGGGTAAGGATACAGGCTTTTTGGAATTCGGCAGAGAGCTGCCGAAAAAGAGAGATCCTAAACAAAGGATCGAAGACTACAAGGAATTGTATATCGAGTTCGGTGAAGAAAAGATCCGCACTCAGGCTTCCCGCTGCATGGACTGCGGTGTTCCTTTCTGCCATAATGGTTGTCCGCTGGGAAACATCATCCCCGAGTTCAACGATGCGGTGTACGAAGGAAACTGGGAGCTTGCTGCTGAGATTCTGACATCCACCAACAACTTTCCTGAATTTACAGGAAGAATTTGTCCGGCCCCATGCGAAGCATCCTGTGTGCTGGGCATCAACAAACCTCCGGTAACGATCGAAGAAATTGAAAAGAACATTGCCGAAGTAGCTTTCGAAAAAGGCTTCATTAAAGTAAAAGTTCCTGCGGTGCGTACAGGCAAAAAAGTGGCTGTAGTAGGTTCTGGTCCGAGCGGGCTGGCTGCTGCGGCCCAATTGAACAGCGCCGGACATTATGTAACGGTATTTGAAAGAGCCGACAAAATCGGCGGACTATTAAGATACGGCATTCCTGATTTCAAGCTGGAGAAATGGGTGGTTGAAAGAAGAGTGAAGCTGATGGAAGATGAAGGTGTGGTTTTCAAGGTGAATGCCAATGTAGGAAAGAATATTAAAGTGAAAGACCTGATGGCGGAATTTGATGCCATCGTTCTTTGCGGAGGTTCAACGGTGCCAAGAGATCTTCCTATTCCCGGAAGAAATCTGAAAGGAGTTCATTTCGCGATGGACTTCCTGACCCAGCAGAACGGAAGAGTATGGGGCAAGACCTTCAAACCGGAAGAAGAGCTTTGGGCAACAGGTAAAAATGTATTGGTGATCGGTGGTGGAGATACAGGTTCTGACTGTGTAGGCACTTCGAACAGACATAAGGCGAAGTCGGTGACTCAAATCGAGTTGCTGCCAAAGCCTCCTGCAGAAAGAAACGAAAGTATGCCATGGCCAAACTGGCCGATGATCCTGAGAACATCCACTTCACACGAAGAAGGCTGCGACAGGAACTGGGGAATCTTCACCAAGGAGTTTGTTGGTGACGAGCACGGAAATCTGAAAGGGTTGAAGATCGCTGAGATGGGCTGGAGCAAACCGGAGCCGGGCAAGCTTCCTAAATACCAGGA
>JBJMLY010000563.1:0-7154 GCA_045805025.1 Cytophagaceae bacterium
AGCAGATCATTGACGGTTTGATGAGGATTCAGGACCTGGTGGCCAAAGAGCCTTTGAACAGAAGACAACAACCTGAATATAAACAATTATTGGCTTCGTACGGAATTAAATAGGCATGGAAGAACTAACAAATCAACGGATCGCTGAAAAGCTTAAGGAAAAATTCAGTGATAAAATAATATCCTTCGACGAATCCTACAATACTTTATCCCTGAATGTAAAAAGGGAAAATATACTCGAAATCCTCCGCTTCCTCTACAGCGATGAAGAAATGGGATTTACCTTCCTCACCGATCTGACAGGCATACATTACCCGGAGCCCAAAGAAGAACTGGGTGCCATTTACCATCTGCACAACTTACCGAAGAATAAAAGAATCAGGCTTCGTGCCTTCTTTCCAAAATCAGATCCATGGATTGATTCCGCTACTCCTGTATTCTCAGCAGCGAACTGGATGGAAAGAGAAACGTACGACTTCTTCGGTATTCAATTCAAAGGTCATCCGAATCTGAAAAGGATTCTGAATGTTGATGAAATGGATTATTTCCCGATGCGGAAAGAATATGCGCTGGAAGACCCGACACGGACAGATAAAGACGATTCGATGTTTGGAAGATAGAAATTAACTGGTACGATGAAAGTTTTGAATTTTGGTTCATTCAAAATTTAAAACTCAAAACTAAAAATCAACAGAAATGCTTACGAAGGACGAAACGAAGAAAGAAGTACTGGAAAACTCAGGGGATGAGCATCTCACTACCTTAAACCTGGGCCCTACCCACCCTGCGACTCACGGTGTATTTCAGAATATTTTGAAAATGGATGGCGAGAAGATTGTGGCGGCGGATGCGACCGTTGGCTATATTCACAGGGCATTCGAAAAGCTTGCCGAGAGAAGACCTTATTATCAGATTACTCCCCTTACCGACCGCTTAAACTATTGCTCCTCTCCACTCAATAATATGGGATATCAGATGACAGTTGAAAAACTGATCGGATGCGAAACACCCAAGAGAGTGGATTACATGCGTGTAATCATCATGGAGCTTGCCAGAATTGCAGATCACCTGGTCTGCAACAGTATTCTTGGTGTTGACACGGGAGCCTTTACAGGCTTCCTCTATGTCATGCAGGAAAGAGAGCATATTTACGATATCTACGAAGAAGTCTGCGGCGCGCGTTTAACGACCAATATTGGTCGTATCGGAGGCTTCGAACGGGACTTCAGTCCGAAAGCATTTGCACTCATCAACGCTTTTGTGGAAAGATTCCCTGCTGTCATGAAAGAGTTTGAAAAGCTTTTCAACAGGAACAGAATCTTCCTTGACCGTATTATTGGCGTAGGAGGCATATCGGCGGAACGCGCCTTGAACTACGGATTTACAGGTCCGAACCTCAGAGCAGCGGGTGTGGATTATGACGTTCGCGTTATGAATCCTTATTCTTCCTATCAGGATTTTGATTTTGAAATTCCTGTCGGAAAAGATGGAGATACCTACGGCCGATTTATGGTAAGAAATGAAGAGATCTGGCAAAGCCTGAGCATCATCAAGCAGGCCCTGGCCAAAATGCCTTCAGGTCCATACCATGCCGAAGTACCTGAATTTTATCTGCCTCCGAAGGAGCAGGTTTACAGTCAGATGGAAGCACTCATTTATCACTTCAAGATCGTCATGGGCGAAATTGAAGTACCGAAGGGTGAAGTTTACCATAGCATTGAAGCTGCCAACGGGGAGCTTGGCTTTTACCTGGTCAGCGACGGAGGCCGTGCCCCTTTCAGACTGCATTTCAGAAGACCTTGTTTCATCTATTACCAGGCTTACGAAGAAATGATCAAAGGATCTCTGCTTTCAGACGCCGTTGTAACAATGAGCAGCCTGAACCTGATCGCAGGTGAAATGGACGCATAGAAATTTTAAATTTTGAGTTTTAATTTTTGAATTAAAATATATCAACAATGTTGAAATAATAAGTCTCAGCATTTGATTCATTAAGATGGAAACAGTACAAGACATTAAGTTCAGTCCGGAAAAGCTCCAAGTAGCAGAAGAGCTCATGGCCAGATATCCGGAAGGAAGACAGAAATCAGCGCTCCTTCCCCTGCTGCATATGGCTCAGCATGACTTCGGAGGATGGCTCAGCGTACCGGCCATGGACTATATTGCTTCCCTGCTTCGCATACAGCCAATTGAGGTATATGAAGTAGCAACCTTTTACTCCATGTACAATCTTAAGCCGGTCGGACATTGCATGATTGAATTCTGTCAGACCGGCCCATGCCTGCTGAGAGGCGTAGAAGAAGTGATCGATTACACAGAAAATAAACTGGGAATAAAAGTAGGCCAGACCACTCCTGATAAAAAATTCACACTGAAGGCGGTTGAATGCCTGGGCTCCTGCGGCACAGCACCAATGGCGCAGATTGGTGAATATTACTATGAGAATCTGACTCCTGAGACGATCGACAAGATTGTCGAGATCTTCAGCAAACCTGAAAGCAATCCTGATCTTAAATACGAAATCTAATGGGAAGGAAATTATTATTAGAGCATATTAATGTGCCGGGTATCAATACCTTCGATGTATACCGTTCGAAGGGTGGATACAATTCAGTGGAGAAAGCTCTGAAAATGACTCCGGACGAAGTCATGGAGGAAGTGAAAAAGTCAGGGCTGAGAGGACGAGGAGGCGCTGGCTTCCCAAGCGGAATGAAATGGAGCTTCCTCGACAGAAAATCAAGTAAACCGAGATATCTGGTATGCAATGCCGACGAAAGCGAGCCAGGAACTTTTAAGGACAGATACCTGATGGAGCATATCCCTCATATCCTTATTGAAGGACTTATCTCTTCAAGTTATGCGTTAGGATCCAACACAACCTTCATTTACATCAGAGGCGAATATAAATGGATCGCCAAAATTCTTGAGAAAGCGATTGCCGAAGCGAAAGCAAAAGGTTTCCTGGGCAAAAACATACTCGGCAAAGGATACGATCTGGAGATCTATGTAAACATAGGAGCCGGCGCTTACATCTGCGGAGAAGAAACCGCTCTGCTGGAATCGCTTGAAGGCAAAAGAGGAAATCCGAGAATCAAACCTCCGTTCCCTGCCGTTTCCGGACTATACAACTGCCCTACCGTGGTAAACAATGTGGAAACACTGGCTGCCGTGGTACCCATTCTCAACATGGGCGGTGAAGAGTATGCAAAAATCGGAGTTGGCAAATCAACAGGAACTAAATTGATCTCGGCCTGCGGACATATCAATAAGCCCGGAGTCTATGAAATTGATCTTGGTTTACCTGTAGATGAATTCCTGAACTCCGACGAATACTGTGGAGGAATCAGAAAAGGACACAGGCTTAAAGCGGTAATACCCGGAGGCTCATCAGTACCGATCGTTCCTGGCGAACTATTCTATAAAAACATCAAAGGCGAACCAAGGCTCATGAGCTATGAATCACTGTCTGACGGTGGTTTTGCCAGCGGAACCATGCTGGGATCAGGAGGATTTATCGCAATGGATGAAACAACCTGCATCGTACGGAATCTGTGGAGCTTTGCAAGATTCTATCACCATGAATCATGCGGACAATGCAGCCCTTGCCGTGAAGGTACCGGATGGATGGAAAAGGTGTTGCACAGACTGGAACACGGACATGGCCATATGGGCGATATAGATCTTTTATTGGATGTAGCTAAGAAAATTGAAGGTAATACGATCTGTCCGTTAGGTGATGCAGCCGCATGGCCGGTAGCGAGCGCGATCAGACACTTCAGAGAAGAGTTTGAATTCCATGCAAAATATCCTGAAAAAGTAAAAGGGAGATTTGCGCATATGGATGACTATAAAAAAGAATTAGTGGTTAGCTAAAAATGTTGTAAGAAAGTCTGATGATTACCCGCTAAACTGTGTGATCATTTAATCATATTAATCAGTAATTATGAAAGTTACAATCGATGGAGTTGAAGTAGAAGTTGAAGATGGAACGACCATCCTCAATGCGGCGAGGAAGATCGGCGGAGATCTGGTACCTCCTGCCATGTGCTACTATACAAGTTTAAAAGGAAGCGGCGGAAAATGCAGGACTTGTCTGGTAAAGGTGACTGCCGGTTCAGCCAAGGACCCACGTCCGATGCCCAAGCTGGTTGCCTCCTGTTCCACTCCTGCTCAGGATGGTATGGTGGTGCAGAACATCACCTCGCCCGAAGTGCTGGAAGCGAGAAAAGGCATTGTGGAAATGCTTCTCATCAACCACCCGCTGGATTGCCCTATCTGCGACCAGGCCGGGGAATGCAGCCTGCAGAACCTTGCCTTTGAGCATGGAGCTGCCAAGACCAGGTACGAAGAAGAAAGAAGAAAATTTGAACGGATTGATATAGGTACCAAGATTCAGCTGCATATGACACGCTGCATTCTCTGCTACCGTTGCGTATTTACAGCCAATCAGATCACCGATCATCGTGTACATGGGGTTCTGAACAGAGGAGATTCGGCAGAGATCGGAACGTATATTCAGAATGCTGTGGAGAATGATTTCTCCGGAAACATGATCGATGTATGTCCTGTCGGCGCTCTTACCGATAAAACCTTCCGTTTCAAGAGCCGCGTATGGTTCCTGAAACCGATGGATGTGCACCGCGACTGTCCTAAGTGTGCCGGCAAGGCAGTGGCCTGGATGCATGGCAATGAGATTTTCCGTGTTACAGCCAGAACGGACAAGTACAGTGAGATCATTGACTTCATCTGCAACGAGTGCAGGTTTGAAAAGAAAGATCCTGCAGCATGGACAATTGAAGGCCCGACGGATGTAAACAGACATTCTGTGATTTCACAGAATAAATACAAAATCGGTCATAAATTAGAAATTGATAAAAAATTAACGAATTAGATTCATGGAATTTGTCCTGATAGATAAGCTGGTATTAATAGTTGCTGTTTTCACGATCTCCCTGGTGATCGCTATGTACAGTACATGGGCCGAAAGAAAAGTGTCTGCCGTCATGCAGGACAGAATCGGTCCGAACAGAGCAGGACCGTTTGGTTTGCTTCAGCCTCTGGCGGATGGTGTGAAGTTCTTCATGAAGGAAGAGATTATCCCGGCAAGCTCAAATAAAACTCTCTTTATTCTAGGGCCCTCCATTTCCATGATCACGGCCTGTATGACCAGCGCTGTTATTCCATGGGGAATGCCCGTACATTTCTTCAACCGGGATATTTCGCTTCAGATTACCGATATCAATATCGGTATCCTTTATGTATTTGCGGTAGTATCTATCGGTGTTTACGGAATCATGATCGGAGGCTGGGCATCGAACAATAAGTTCTCTCTGCTTGGCGCCCTTCGCGCTTCATCCCAGATGATCAGTTATGAGATTGCCATGGGTATGTCGATCGTAGCGTTAGTTATGATGTCTGGCTCTATGCAGCTAGGCGATATCGTGGCACAGCAGCATGGCTTTAACTGGAATATCTGGTATCAGCCACTAGGGTTTCTGATCTTCTGCACCTGCGCTTTTGCAGAATGCAACAGAACACCTTTTGATCTTCCTGAATGCGAGGCCGAACTTGTGGGTGGCTACCACACCGAATATAGTTCCATGAAACTGGGATTATACCTTTTCGCTGAATACATCAACATGTTCATTTCTTCAGCCATTATGAGCGCCCTATTCTTCGGTGGCTATAACTATCCCTTCATGGATAATGTAGACGCAGCATTGGGCCATAACTGGGCCAATATTATCGGAGCCGGGGTATTCTTTACGAAGATCATCTCGTTCATTCTGTTCTTTATGTGGATCCGCTGGACCGTCCCAAGATTCAGATACGATCAGCTGATGAAGCTTGGTTGGAAGCAACTCATACCGTTGGCCATCTTCAATATCCTGGCAACAGGTGGGGTTATGCTGATCAGAAATGCGATCAAATAGTTTGAAAATAAAGAACAGGATGCTCTCTGTATTTTGTTCTAAAATATATAGTTTTAAAGGAAATTTATGCAGTCGTTAACCAAAAAGTCGAAAGTAGTTGTAAAGCCAGAGATGACTTTTTTAGAAAAGCTTTATCTCCCAGCCATCATTGGCGGTTTGATGATTACTTTCAAACATATCTTCAAGAAAAAACCGACCATTCAGTACCCTGAACAGAAGAAGGATTTCAGCAAAACCTTCCGAGGAAAGCATATTCTGAAAAGAGATGAACAGGGACGTGAAAACTGTACAGCCTGCGGACTTTGTGCTGTTGCTTGTCCGGCAGAAGCCATTACCATTGTGGCTGCTGAAAGACAAAAAGGCGAAGAGAACCTTTACAGAGAAGAGAAATACGCGAAGTCTTACGAGATCAATATGCTCAGATGCATCTTCTGCGGTTTCTGCGAAGAAGCTTGTCCGAAAGACGCTATTTATCTGACCGAAGAAACCGTTCCTGCTAATTACGACAGAACGAACTTTATATTTGGAAAGGATAAGCTGGTACAGCCACTGGGCACCAGCGCCCATCCTAAAACATACAAACCGTACAAGAAGTAATGGATCAGATTTTATTTTTGATTTTGTCCGCCCTCAGCATTGGCGGAGCTATTTTAGTGATTTTTTCGAAGAACCCGGTGTATAGCGTACTTTTCCTGATCATGACCTTCTTCTCTATAGCAGGTCATTATGTGCTGATGAACGCCCAATTTTTGTTTATCGTTCATATCATCGTCTATGCGGGAGCCATCATGGTTCTTTTCCTGTTTGTGATCATGCTATTGAACTTAAATAAAGACGCCGAACCCAAACAATCCATACTGATGAAATCCGCCGGTGTCATTGCAGGCTGTCTGCTGATGCTGACCATATTCGGCGCATTAAAATCGGCAGGGGCTGATTATGGCGCGCAGAATACGACTACAACAGACATAGGCCTGGTGAAACCGTTGGGAAAAGTTCTGTTCAACGAATTTATACTTCCGTTCGAAGTTTCTTCCGTACTGTTCCTTTCCGCGATGATCGGTGCAGTGATGCTGGGCAAAAAAGATTTAAAAGACCATTAACAGATTTGAGATGAATTTTTTACAAGAATATTTTTCTAATTCCTTAAACAATTACATCATACTATCCTCCATCCTCTTTTCACTGGGAGTAATCGGAGTGCTGGTTCGTAAAAATATCA
>JBJMLY010000564.1:0-1707 GCA_045805025.1 Cytophagaceae bacterium
CAAAGACAAAGAGCAAATGCAGCGCTATGCCGGTAAGCTGCATTTTATTCTGGATGCTGTTGCGGCACAGCACGACATCAATGCCTACCTAAGTCAGTTACGGGTTGATGGAGTATTGGCATTGGTCGGAGCACCCGAACATCCGCTTCCGGTAGCGGCATTCAGCCTCATTCCTTTCCGCAGAAGCTTTGCAGGCTCTATGATCGGAGGTATTGCTGAAACCCAGGAAATGCTTGACTTTTGCGGCAAACACAACATCGTTTCAGATATCGAGCTGATCAGCATTCAGCAGATCAATGAAGCGTACGAGCGCTTAATAAAAGGAGATGTGCGGTATCGCTTTGTCATTGATATGGCCTCTCTTAAAAAATAAACGCCAGGCCGTGAATACCATCAAATAATATATAATAACATTCACTTTATACCGGAGTTGATTTTGTACTATGAATAATACCGATAATCAAAAAATAGAAGGGGTAGAAAATTCAAATCCGGATAATGCTATTCATCATGAAATATTTAAAGATGATTTCTCCCATCTGGATATTCCTGAATTTTTCAAGATACTGATGGCTAATTCTCAGATATCGGGGATTTTAATCATGGATAAGCAGGGGACAATTCTGGGAACAAATATCGGAATGCAGCAAAGTTATGGATATACCTCGGATGAATTGGTAGGGAAAAATTTTTCTCTCCTCTACCGTCATGAAGACCGGGCCATGAATCTTCCGGCAAGGGAAATTACCACTGTACTGCAAAAGGGATCTTCCAAAGACGAAAACTATTGTGTACATAAAGACGGATCGCATATCTGGACGTTGGGAGAGTCTGTTTTTACAAAAAACGAAAAGGGAGAAATTTATATTATCAAGTTCGTCTTCGACATTAATCAGCAGAAATTACTGGAAGAACATCTTATTGATTCCAACAACAAGCTCAACAAATCCAATAAGGACCTGGAGACATTTGTTTATACGGCCTCGCATGATCTAAAAGCGCCTATTGCCAATATTGAAGCGCTGGTAGAAACCTTACACCGGGAGTTAACCCAGGATTGCAAGAATATCGATGAAGTGAACGAAGTATTGAATATGCTGCAGGTATCCACCGAAAGATTCAGAACGACGATTAACGACCTTGCCATTATCGGGAAAGAGCAGGAAGAGGAAGACGGTTTGTCTGATGTTTTACTCTCGGAAATAGTAGAGGATGTAAAAACACATCTCCATTCCCAGATATCCGAATCAGAAACCATATTTGCTGAAGATTTTTCAAAGGCGGAAAGGATACATTTTTCTAAAAAAAATCTCCGTAGCATTCTCTTTAACCTGATTTCAAATGCGATTAAATACCGTCATCCGGAGCGAAAGCCTTTTATTAAAACCAGCACAGAAATATCAGAGGGTTTTGTTTTATTAAAAGTGTGCGACAATGGGATGGGGATTAAAGAAGAAGATAAGGCAAAAATATTTTCTATGTATAAGCGGATCAATAACGACGTGGAGGGAACAGGTGTAGGAATGTCCATTGTCGCAAGAATAGTCAATAATCATGGTGGCAGGATAGAGGTAGACAGTAAATTAGGAGAAGGCTCTACCTTCAACATTTATATTAAGCAATAAGAGCTCAGACGATTTATAAAAGAATAATCTTTTCCTACTTCGGCCTTTGTTGGAGCTTTTCTCCAACAAGCTTTCGCATTTC
>JBJMLY010000565.1:0-1764 GCA_045805025.1 Cytophagaceae bacterium
GTTTAACAATTTATCGCGGTCAATATAGACATTGTTGAACTGCTCAAAAGGCAGCTGAATGTTCAGTCCGACAGACTTACCGCCCTCGCTGTGTGCACCTTTGTTGGCCGCTTCCATGATACCAGGGCCACCGCCGGTGATCACACCATAGCCGTGTCTTACAAGCTTGGCAGCAATCTCCACCGTCATCTGATAATATGGATTTTCAGGAGACGTTCTGGCAGAACCGAAAATGGAAACGCATGGACCAATCTTCGAAAGTTTTTCAAAACCTTCTACAAATTCGGCCATCACTTTAAATATTGCCCAGGAATCAGAGCTCTTGATCTCATTCCAGTCACGGTCCTTAAAGGCCCTGCGTATTTTACTTTCTTCTTCCAAAATAATTTTTTCGTCTCTTACTACTTTGAGGATTTTTTCTTCTTTGATTTCTTTAAGATTATCCTTCTCTTCTTTGGTGGGCTCATCATCGATCCGCACTCGGTTGTCTTTATATTCGTCCATTTCACAAAAAATTAATTCAACAATATAAACCGTTCTTCTATCTATTAAACGTAATAGCGGCTTTATATGTTATGGCTTTATCTTAAAACAACACAAAAAATCACTTTAAAATTCTAATTAAGAAGGTTTTTTAACGCAGAATTAATATCAGGGAATTTAAACTGATAACCCTGCTTCACTATTTTTTCGGGACTGACCTTGTTGCCGCCCAGCACTACCATGGCTTTTTCACTGCCGAGTAAAAATTTTAGCGCAAAAGCGGGGACATTCGGGAGATGGATGGATTTGCCATATTCTTTCGCGATGGCATCCGTGAGCGCCTGGTTGGTGAGAGGCTCAGGCGCCACAGCGTTGTAAGCTCCCTTCATAGCTTCATCTTCGATCGCCTTGATGAACATGCCGCATATATCGTCGATATGAATCCATGATACAAACTGCTTACCAGTGCCAATGGCTGTGCCTGCACCCTTGGCAACCGGAGCAGCCATTTTGGGGAGCGCGCCTCCTTTACCGCTCAGCACGATTCCTATTCTTATTTTTACGGTGCGTACACCCAGACTCTCGATCTGGTCGGCCGCACTTTCCCACTTCGTCACCACTTCCGATAAAAAATCTTTTCCTGCGGGATGATCTTCCCGGATCAATGTATCGCCTGTGTCATTTCCATAAAGTCCGATCGCTGAAGCGGAAACAAAAGCCTTCACATGATGAGCAGAACTTTTCAGCTTCGAGGCGATAAGACTGATCGCATCAGTGCGGCTTTTGATGATTTCTTCCTTGAAGCTCTTCGACCATTTTTCATCAAACACGCCAGCGCCTGCCAGATTAATGATGTAGTCCGCATTGCTGATTGCCTCCGGATCTATCGTTCCTTTTGATAGGTCCCACTGATAGGTTTTAATTGTACCCTTTCCTTTGCCTCTGCTTAATAGTGAGACTTCATACCCTTTTTCCTGAAGCATTTCTGTGAGTCTGGAACCCACCAGTCCGGTGCCTCCTGTGATCAATACATTTCTGGCCATATAATTGATACTAAGTTTAAACTGCCGTAGGTAAAATCAAATACGGTTTAATTTGTTATCCTAAACATATGGTTTTCTTATTATTTTAAGAATTAATTTCTAACTTAGTTCAAATCTAACCTACATACCTATGAGACTGCTATTGAGCTTCACACTATTCTTTCTGGCTTCTTCCTTGACTTTTGGGCAGAAGCCTAAGGTTTCTGAGTCACAGGAAACCATTGAAAAAATTCCTAGA
>JBJMLY010000566.1:0-2185 GCA_045805025.1 Cytophagaceae bacterium
AAATACTATTTATTTCGGTCTTATGTATGCTGGCCGCAGTTACAGTATTTCTGTGGATGTATTCTTACGATGACTTTACGGTACTTCTGGCAAATTCTGCAGGTGTTCCTGAAAGAGTTGCACAGTTTCGAAATTCTCTGCTGACACCGGAAAAATTTCAGATTCTCCGGATATCATTTTCTATCATCACATTTATATATGCAGTGTTAATAATCTTTGTCAGACTTTCCTCTATATCCCTTTTTCTGGAAGAAGCGGCCAAAGACGGAAGACTTGTTTTTCAGAATATAGGTAAAGAAATTCTCAGCTTATCGCTCTACGAAAGAATGATAGCCGGCGTTATTTTTTTTGCTGTAATTATTTTTCATCTGCTTTACTTTTTTAACTTCCCCATATTTGTTGACGAAGCCTTTACCTACGTTTATTTTGTAAGCAAAGGCTTTCTGACTTCCGCTTCCTATTATCCAGGTCCCAACAACCATGTTTTTTATTCTGAGCTTTGTGTGCTTACCGATCTGTTTACGGATAATTCATTTTTAATCCTGCGCCTGCCTTCTTTTCTGTTCAGCGTGATCCTGATGGTTTTGTTCTTCTTTGTTGTTAGAAAATATACAGAGTTTTATACAGCCGGCCTTTCGACCGTTTTATTCTCACTTTCTGAGCAGGTGAATTTTTATTCCGGGCAGGGCCGGGGATATGTTTTATTATTATTACTGGTATTGATTTCTATGTATTCCCTGGGGCAGGTCTTGTTTCATGACCGTAAATTTTACTTCCTGCTTTTTATTAAAGCTGCCTTTTTGGGATTTTATACGATGCCCATTTTTCTGTATCCTTTTTCTTCCATGGTGGTCTGGAGTCTCCTGGTGGTATTGAAAAAGCAGAATCCTGAATTGTTCTTTAAGTTGGTTATTGCCGGAGTGAGCATTGGTACGATGGTCTTTATTTTATACCTGCCTGTGCTGATCCTCAACCCATGGAATGTTATTTTTCATAACGGATGGGTGTCTGCTAAGTCTGATTTTGCTGACCAAATTTTTCTCTATCTATATAGGCTCAATGAATTCTGGTGGGGAAACCGTTATGGATTTTGTTTTTCGATAGCCTCTCTGGTAGGTTTATTTTTGCTTGTTTACCATAAGAAGACATTTCTTTTTTCAGGCTTGCTCTGCTTTTTATTAGTACCCTGCTTGCTTGTGGCAGTGCAGAGAGTCCTGCCTTTTGAAAGAGTGTGGTTGTATTTCCTTCCTCTGCTTTGTATTGGATTTTCATACCTGCTGTTATTTATATTCCGTTACCTTATGCCCAAGCCTTCAGGTCAACCGATGTTGGGAGCAGCGCTGATTTTTTCAGGTTTGATTTTCTTTTCTTTTCTGAATATTGACATTCTTACGAAGAAAACTTTTTCTTATTACAGGGAAGCTGCACAGCTTTTTTCTATGTGCGATTCCATGAACGCCCGGAATATTCTGGTTTCGGAACCGGATTATAATACACTGCTTCGCTTTTATGCGCTGAAGGATAAAAAGAGATCCGGTTTCAATCGACCTGGTCGCCGGGGGAGAAATATGATTTGTTGGTTTTGCCTGTGGGTGAGAAGCCTGCATTTACGTATTCACTGGTAATGGAAAATTCTACCATAAAAGTTTATAAACCGGTCAGATAATGCACTTTGAACTTAATGCGGTCTTCCGCTTGTTCTTTAGGAAGTCTTAACGGAATTTTGTCTTATTTAATATATCTATATCTTGCAGTTCTCTTATATAAAAATGAAAACACCTGTTATAATCTTCGGCGCCACAGGAATGGGAAGAGTGGCCCTGGATATTTTTCAAAGCAATAATGTAACGATCTACTGCTTCCTTGATGATAATGACAAACTGCATGGAAAAGATATCAGCGATATAGCTGTTCTTGGCCGCACTGACGACGATGGATTTCTGAAATACATCGGTAAAAAATGCGCCGCTTTTATTGCCTCCGACGACAACCGATACAGGGAAACCCTGGTGGATATGCTGAAGAAGAGAAAGGTAATGCCTGTCAATGCCATTCATGCCAATGCATATATCTCAGAGCTTGCCTACATCGGGCATGGAAATATGATCAATGCCGGAGTCGTGGTGAACACCAATGCTAAAATCTCGAATCATTGTATCCTGAGCAGCAATGCCACTATTGATTT
>JBJMLY010000567.1:0-13257 GCA_045805025.1 Cytophagaceae bacterium
AACTGTTTCTTCAGCTCTCTTCCTGTTCCAGTGGTAACGGTAAGCTCCGAACGAACATGGTTCTTAAACAGATTTGTATTCCAATCGGTACGACCTAAAATGGTTTCTTCGTTCGGCAATTTATTCCCTCCTGTGGTATCTCTGTATTCCAGATAACGGTAGGTTAGCGTGGAGTTAATCTCATTCTTCTGGCGTATCCTGGTGTTAAACCCGGTATTCACCGTTTTTGCATTCGTAAAATCGACAAGCGCCCCGTTCACAGCATGCTTGTCTTTCCGAATGCTGTAGTCTACGCTGAATTTTGTTTTAAGAGAATCATTATTTTTCACATACATCTTTACTTCATCAAAATACATGGCTGAACGGATGACTTTCCCTGCTGTATCCACCAGTTTATTTTTGTCCATATTATAAATAAGTCCCGGAACAAAATAGCGCGTGCTGATCCACGAGTTAATGTTAAATCGTCTCCAGTCTGATTTATCCAGAAGCTGAGCATTCTTCATCAGGAATCCCCCGTTGCTGATGGAAAATTTCCCGATAGACTGGTTCAAGGTATATTGCTGCTGAACACCATTTACATCGGCACCTTTAATACGACGGCTGAGCCTGTACTGAAAATTATTTTTCTGATCCTTAAAGACTCCGGCCGAAGCATTGACAATATGGTTGTCGGCAATTACTTTGGCATTTTCACTCCAGTCTCTTTCAAATTCCGGTCCGCGAAAGCGATCGATTGCGGTAAATGTCTTCTGATTGTATTCGTAATCCGCTGCAGCATTCCATTTATATTTACTAAAGCGTAGTGGTTTACCTTTGTTGATGTATCCTCCTTTAAATGATTTTCCAATATTATCCTGATCGTCAATTCCAGAATAAAGATTCTGATCGTTTTTTGAAAAAGCGAGCTCTGCAAACAGGTTGTCATTTTTTGTAATTTCAAAGCCCATTCCTGCTGTCGTAATCTGCTTAAGCTTGGGCGTTGGAATCAGCCGTACCGGTTCAAAATTACCGGCACCTGCGCCTACATATTTATAAACCTTTCCGTTGACCGTAGAATTCAACAGTACATAACTTCCCTGCCCCGCACCCACATCGGTAAAATTCAGCTGAAAAATAGCGCTGTCCGGATTCGTAGAGTAGGTATAATGAGTAACTCCTCCGCTGGTGTCGGCTTTGTAAAGCACCTGACTGGCATTGAAGGTGATCGTGTCCACACCGGAAATAAATGCCTTATTCACAGAATCTCCTACCAGGCTCAGACTTTCTTTATCCTGATTGGTAAGGGTCTGAATGAGGGGGTTGCGAGGATTATCCTTCTCCTGATAATACGCTACGAAAGCATTGAACCTTCCTGCTTTCTGATAATGGCTTGCATTAAAGATGGATCGGCTGTAATTGCGGTCTGAGTATTCAAAATCTATTCTCAGCCGGGTAAAACGGGTGATGATTACATTGTTTGTAAAAGTGATTTCCGACTGATTGTAATCGATCACATAGTCAAAGTCAAACCCACGTTTTAATAAGCGTCCGTCGATATATACTTTTTCAGAATTAGAAAGAACGACTATAAAACGTTCTCCATTGGCGCCTTTCAATCGGTACGGCCCCTGAACGCCTTCGAGCAGTGAGTCTGGTTGTCCGGGCGCAAATAGCATGGAGTTGAATTTTCCCTTCGCGATCGCTGCACCGGCAGAAGTAGAATAATAGTGAGAGCTGTCTTTATGCTGATTATACTCAAATTGCCCTCCCTGCACATTTCTGTAATACCGCAAAAAGTTGGAAGACTTATTCTTCATGACCAGATCACCGACAATGAGCTTTGCCTTTTTGCTTTCCAACTGCACATAGACTTTATCAAACTGCTGAAGCTGCTGGGTGTTTCCCTGTGGCTGAAATGGAATATTCTGGTCGGAAATCACGGCTGTAAGATTCACATCCTCGGTGATTTTCCCTTCCATCTGCAGGTTAAGGGTGGAGTTAACAAACACATTCTGATTATTTCCGAAAGAAATTCCTCTCGAAATGTTCCCTGTTTTCTGAAGCCCGGGAGAAGAGAATATTTCTTCCCTGGTAGCAAGGGCTTTGTTCCGGATTCCATAATCTTCCCTGTAATAAAAGTTGGAATCGTAGAGTGAAAGATCTCTTTTAAACCGAACCTTATTAAGCTGATATGGGAGCACTGAGTAGCATACCTGTATCGAATCATAATCAAAAGAAGGGCTGAACTTTGCTTTTCCAGTATTCAGGTCGTAGCTGATATGAAGGCTTGAATCGGAAGGGTAATTAATTTTAACTGTGCTTGGAAAGGCTGAAAGTGTATCGAGAATAAAATCGGACTGGGTATATTTTATCCACTTGCATCTCTTATTGCTTATCTGAGGATAGGCGACAAAAGGCAATAAGGAAATAATAAAAGCAATAAGGATCTTATTACTGAAATTCATTCATTCAGGGGCAGCTCTATGAAAAACGAGGTACCCTCACCTTCTATTGTTTCAAACCAAATACGTCCACCGGCATGCTCCACCCCTCTTTTTGCTACAGCCAAGCCTATACCTGAGCCGGTGAACTTTGTACTGAAATTAGGAATAAAGACTTTGTCCGATATATTAGCTGGGATTCCGGTCCCATTGTCCCTTATTTCAATTAAAATGCTGTTACTGAACCTTTTTATAGAAGCGGTAATCTCTGCTTTCCGGGTATTAGGTACGGATTGAAGACCATTCAGTATAAGATTGGTGAAAATGCTGGTCATAAGCTGCTCATCACCCATTACATAAAATTTTTGATCGGGGATATCGCATTGCATGGTTACATCCTCACTCCGATGCAGGTTTATGGCGTTTACCAATAAGGAAGAAATTTCAAACCTATGATACTTTGGAATCGGCATTTTGGCAAAATCGGAAAAAGAAGTCGCAATCTCGCTCAGATTATTCACCTGATCGAGCAGAGTATCCAGAGCTTTTTCGGTAAGCTGTTTTATGTTCTCCGATTTCTCAACAAGCTTTCTCTGCAAATGTTGAATAGTCAGCTTCATTGGAGTAAGAGGGTTTTTGATCTCATGCGCCACCTGCTTAGCCATCTCCCTCCAGGCTGATTCCTTTTCACTCTTGGCAAGAGCGACTTTGCTATCCTCAAGCTTGAGCAGCATCTTGTTGTATTCGCCAACCATTAGCCCTATCTCATCCTTTGAATTCCATTCGATCGGCTCATTGTTCTTGCTTAATGAAATCCGATTGATCTTCTCTGTGATGATCTTGAGAGGCACGGTAAGAATGTGTGAAGCAAAGTAAGACAGGATTAGAAAGACGATAAAAATGGAAATAAAAATATTCAGGGTGGTGGTAAGCACCTGAATAATCTGCCGGTCTATTTCCTGCTTTGATTCAAAGAAAGGTATGCTCAGGATACCGATCAGATCACCGGTTTCAGAAGATTTGATGCCGACATAGGCTACATTATACTTGAGTGTTCCGACGGACTCCGTAAGCATATAATTACTGAACTTATCGTTGATCATGGCCGCATAAGCTTCCGGATGGATGAATTTCGTCAGCAGCCCGGCGTCGTAAATCATGTTCTGATTCGTAAACAACAATCTTCCACGTCCTGTATAGAGATTAATATCAGATTCTGTATATCGGGCAATTTGCAGAATGCTTTTCTCAAATTTGTCCTTACGTATATCCCCTTTCATATACGATTCAAAGAGCTGGGTAATATTTCTGGTAATACCCTGAGCTTTCTGAATAAAGGCATCGTTCAGGTTGTCGCGGTAAGAAATGCTGATCACGCTCAGCGTCGCTATACTTACGATCAGCAGCGGAAGAAAAAAGGCAATATTAAGATAGATCTGAATCCTGGTAGAAAAATTACTGCTTACTTTCTGGAAGCGGTAGTAGGCAGCATAGCTGATAATGAAGAGAAGGATAAACAGAATAAGGACGAGAAAGAAGAAAGAAAAATTCGAAAATACATCCGAAAAGGAATAGACCTCTGAAGAAACCACGACGATTCTTTTGTTCCCGCCTTTTACCGCCATATGATTAAAACCATGATTGTTTACGCCATCATAAAACAGCGGGGATTCTTTGAAAAGCTCAGCAGGGAAATATTTTTCATAGTTGAAGCTTCCTGAAGAATAAATAAGCTGAGTGCTGTCGAAAACCCCATAACTGTAATTCTTTAATTGCAGAGGGTTCACAAATTTACGATCTACCAGAAGCTGGGGATACACACTACTGGGCTGCACCTTTTCAGGTTTTAGCTGAATCAGCACAAAACCTATTTTCTGATCACCCGAAATCACAGGAAAAAGCGATACATATTTTTTTTCATTGTTTGATTCTGGGTCATTCAGAAAAAAAATGGAGCTGTATTCTGTCTTGTATTTTTCTTTATGAAAAGCGTCTTCCGCCTGCTGAAAATTAAAAAAGTCAGAGCTCGGACTATAGGGATTACCATTGGCATCAAAAACTTTGATGTCAACTTCGAACTTGTCAAAATAATTACCCAGAAAAACCCTTCTGATCTTCTGTTCAATAATATCCTTGCTTACAAAAGGGTCCAGCAGCCGCTTCTGAATAAAAACATCCTCTTTGATCTGTTTTTCTGCCTCGTTTAAAAGATATTCTCCCAGTGGATCATTATCCGTCAGCAGCTGCAAAGCAAAACGTTGCTTTTCAATCAGAGATACTTTTGTATTTACTTCATAAATCCCCAGACCGGCAAGAAAAGAACAGATAAACCCTGTATTCAGAAAATAGATATAAGTCAGGTATTTAAGTTTACCCAGCGTGCGCGGAAGCTTTAACAACCATAGAATTGAGAAGTAGACAAAGTTGATCAGCGATAGAAAAATAAGCGATGGTGATGACACCAGAGAAAAAACCATCAGCATAAAATTTCCTGCTACAAAATAAAAGACGATGGCACTGTATTTTTTTCCCTGATTTAAATTTAAAAGTATTCTGTACAGAACATGGTTAAACAAAAAGAATGTAATAAAAAGAATAATAAAAGTAAGATAACCTGCCAGCCTGAAATAGTTGAGATCTATATTGACTGTAATGTCCGAAATCAGCTGCGCATGCTCAAAAAGTGTATGCATGGCATAATAGAAAAGATAAACAGAGAAACTGCCTGTAAGGATAATCAAAACGGAACAGACTGCTTTCTGAATCGCATGGAGCTTAAAGAACTGCTGGACAAAACCAAACCTTGGATAGTTTCTGAATATAAAAACGCTGAAAGCGAAAACAACCAGCGCATTGAGCAGAAAATCACCCATAGAAGGCGCCAGGGATGATGAAGCAAAATACTTGGAGCTAAAAAGATCGAATTCCAGAAGCACAAAAGGGTATTTAATTTTCAGAAGTAAGGCCCTTATTCCAATAACCGATATTGTTAGAAGCAGAAAAGCCTGCATGGATTTGTATCTGCACTCTAAAATGGAAACCTGCTTAAAAATATAGATCAGCAAAAATACGAGGCCGGTACAGCTCGATAAAAATAAAAGCCAGAGAGTACCTCTGGTTAAGACTGGCGCCTGCGATTGGAATTCCAGGGAAAACAAAAAAACTTTATTCCAATAAATCGCAAGATCATTTCCTGATTTCAGAGAATTGATTCTAACGGGAAGGTTTTCAAAAACTTCGTCATTGATATATGGAGAAATGTAATTGTTTTCAATAGAGTAATCGTTTGAGAGAGGAATAAAAGAAAATATTTCAAACCAGTCTCCCCTTTTCTGTATGCGGTCTTTGCAGACTATGTATTTACCTCCTCTCAGTGAAATAAACTTTACTTCGGATTCTCCACTGAGGTTATCATAGTTTGGAGCAAAATGATTGTCAGACCAGCAGTAAAGTCCTTTATTACGGAAGATAAAATAGGGAAATTTCGTATTGAGCAGCAGCGAAGAAAAAACCGGCACATCGGTCTGATCGATTTTTTGCCGGATGATGGAAGCCTCTTTTCTGGCAATAACAATCTGCTCGTTCAGATTGGCTCCGATGGCTTTAACAGAAGCGCGGTTGTCCGGCTGGCTGGAAGAGGCGACAAGCCAGCATGCATAGGAAAAGCCAAGTAGTAAAAGAGATGAAAAAAGGAGAAGATTTCTTTTTAGAAATGAGGAGCTCAAAATCTTGGTCGGATGAGGTCAGCCCGGGATTAAGATTATTTACCCGCAGCCTTTACTTTCTGAGTCTTGCGGTACCAGACGTAGGCTACAATACCGAATAAGGCATATGGGAAAGCCGCCAGGTAAGCAATGGCCATATTAATCCCTTCTGCCTTTCCTGAATCTTCCGCCGTCTTTTTGCACATGGAACATTGAGCAGAAACCTCGTTAAAGAAAACAGCTACGCCCAGTAACAGGACAAGAACAAGAAGAACTCTATAGATTTTCATATATCTTAAACAGGACAAATGAATTGATTATTTCGGGTAATAAGGACTTATCATCAAATATACTAAAACTCCGGAAATAGCCACATACAGCCATATAGGAAAAGTATAACGGGTTATCTTCTTATGCCTTACATATTGCCTTGTGGCACCGAAATATATGGCCAATAAGACAAAAGGCACCACGATAATGGCCAGAAGAATGTGAGTTAACAGAATGCTCAGATAAACCGTTTTAACCATGCCTGTGCCTGGAAAAACGGTATGAGTGCCCTGATAATGATATATCACATAGGAAATCAGAAAAATGGACGATAAGCCAAAAGCCGTAAGCATGGCAGTGATATGGTATCTTTGCTTGCCCTTCTTAATGAAAATAAAACCCAGGATCAGCGATATAGCAGTAGCTGAATTAAGCATGGCATTCATATGCGGAAGAAAAGAGACATTCAGATCGCCAAGGCCTCCTGATTGCGGTATATAGAATAAAATAGCAACAAGTATGGGAATGACGACTGAAAGTATTCCTATAATGACCAGATACAGGGTATCGTTTTTAATTTTTTCTTCAACCATTGGAGTATTCATGAAGCAAAACTTTGATTTCGGTAATTAAGCGATCGACTTCACTCTGGCTGATCCCGTCATAGAAGCCCCGGATCCTGCCCTCCTTATCCACCAGAATCAGCTTTGTGCTGTGAAGGAAAGCTTCTGATGATGTTTTTTCTTCGCCGGCGGAAATGAAATATCCCTTTTGAGCAAGGGTGTAGATGGAATCCTTAGCACCTGTCAGGAAAGACCATTTTCCCGGCATGGCATCATTCCTTTGAGCGAAATTTTTTAATACTTCGACTGTATCGTGCCCAGGATCTACTGTAAATGATACGATTTTAATTTCAGGATTGGCTGAATAAGCTTCCTGGACCCGCTTCAGCTGATTGGTCATTTTAGGGCAGGTACTCGGACAGGAAGTAAAAAAGAAGTCGGCCACATAAATCTTACCTTTCAGACTCTTTCCGCTGAATGCCTTACCATCCTGATCGGTCAGGGTAAAATCAGGAATTGTATGGTAAGAAGTAACTTTGTATTTGCCGTTTTCAGCAATGGAATCCAAGGGAAAATAAACAGGAATTGAATAATGATTTTTTCCCAGCAGCATCAGGCCCCCAAAGAAAACAGTAGGGATAAGAATAAGCAGGATAGCCGCTAGCCCCAGCAACACTTTGATCTTTTTCCCTGCGTTATTACCGGTGTTCATAGTTGAATTACAAAATGGTTATAAAAGGTAAGACCGGACTGCGAAATGAGTCTGCAGGCCGGTCTTCACCATTAAAATAGTATCTTAAATTATTTGACCCATTCTCTGAGAACAAGGATGGCATCACCCTCTACACAAAGCGCGGTGATCAGCCATACTACAAAGCTCATAGGCAATATGATCGACCATATCAAAACCTTTGTTTCATGCTTTAAGTGCATGAATTCACCAACAATGTAGAACGTCTTGACAAAGGTAAGAATAACGAAGATGGAAGTAAGCCATACACCTCTTGGCATGGTAAAGGCAAGTAGGAATTCAAATGCTGTAACTACTCCAAGTATCCCGCAGGTAATCCATATCTTTCTAATCTTCGCGCTGTCCGGCGGCAATACCGTTACTTTAACTTCGTGATCGTGATGTGCGTGTGCTCCCATATAAATCAGTAATTATATATTTTTGAAAATTTAAACCAGATAAAAGAATGTAAATACGAATACCCATACAAGATCCACAAAGTGCCAGTACAGTCCGACTTTCTCCACCATTTCATAGTGGCCTTGTCTTTCGTAATCACCGATGGTAGTCTTGTAAAAAATGATAAAGTTCAAAACAACCCCGCTCAATACGTGAGTTCCGTGGAATCCTGTAATTACAAAGAACAGGTTGGCAAAAAGCTGAGGGCCGTATTCATTTTCAGTCAGGTTTGCACCAAAGATTGTTCTGGCTACGCCATCTTCCATAATCGTTAAACCTTTTTCCGATCCATTGATCAGGATTGTCCACTCCCATGCCTGGCAGCTAAGGAAGGTAAGACCACCGAGGATAGTCCAGAGCATCCATTTCTGAACTGCTGCTCTGTCCATTCTGTGACCTGCTTCCACGGCAAGAACCATGGTAACGCTACTCATGATCAGGATGAAGGTCATAAGACCTACGAATGCCAGCGGTGCACTTATATGAAAGAAAGGAATGTGTGTGAAAACTTTCTCAGGTATTGGCCAGTATGCCTGTGATGCGGTCCACAGATCTACTCCTTTGGTAAAAGCGCCGTGAGAAAACCTGCTCATTCCATAGGTTACCAGTAAGCCGGAAAAGGTCAGGGCATCCGATAAAAGGAAGAACCACATCATAAGTTTTCCATAACTGGCACCGAATGGTGATACTCCTCCGCCCCACCGGTTGTTGTTGCTAACGACTGCTGTTGTTGCCATACTTTATTTTTTTGAAAATTTAATGGTTAAGTAATAAAAAAACAAATAAATAGATCCAAAGTCCGTCAAGAAAATGCCAGTACGTGACACACATTTCCAGCTGAAGGAGCTTTTTTGAATGCACTTTATAAGTAAATGCTGAAAACAATACAATAAAGAGGAAAATAAGCCCTGTGATCAGGTGAAAGCCGTGAAGGCCTGTCAGTACGTATAAAAACGAGCCTGCCGGGTTCGATTTCTGACCACCGAAAACAACACCTATATTCACCAGCTGATCCCAGGCAATTAACTGACTCGCTAAAAATCCTAACCCCAATAACGATGTAAGCAGTAGCCCCCACTTCACGTTCTCAAGATTATCCTTTTTAGCCTGGGCATACGACCATTGAATGGTCACACTGCTCACTAAAATTAGTGCTGTAGAAATATATAAAGTAAGCGGGAGCTTGATATCAAGCCAGCCTCCGTCTGATTTCTTTACAATATAGGCACTGGTCATAGCGGCAAAGATCATGACGATGCTGACAATGAACAGAATTAAATTGAATTTTTTCGGGTGAATAGCCTCCGGCTTATTTCCTTCTTCCTGGTATGGCATATTTGCTGTCATCATATTATATCTTGTCTAAAACAAATGCAATCTGTACAATGGGTAGATATAAAAATGAGCCGAACATAATCTGGCGGGCAGCTCTGCTTGAACATTCTTTCATCAGATAAAAAGTCTGCATCAGGAACAGAACACCGCAAACGGTAGCGACGATGGCCGAATTAATACCTGTAATGCCAAGCTTGGCTGGAATTAATCCCAAAGGAATCAGCATCAAGGTATAAATCATGATCTGAAAAGCGGTATTAATGTTCTTCTCTCCGCCTGCAGGCAGTAGACGGATGCCGGCATTTTTATAATCTTCGTCCAGCACCCAGGCGATGGCCCAGAAGTGGGGAAACTGCCAGATAAACTGTATACTGAATAACAATAGGCCTTCTACATTGATGTGATCGGTCACCGCTACCCAGCCAATCAGAGTAGGCAATGCGCCTGGAATTGCCCCGATAAGAACGGCTACAGAACTTACGCGTTTCATCGGCGTATAGGCGAAGCCATACAGAACCATCGAAAGCAGGGTAAGCAAGGCTGTCTGTGCGTTGGTGTAAAGAATAAGGATAGAGAATCCGACAACTCCCATGATTACAGAAAGCGTGATTGCCTCTGGCACAGAAACGCGACCAGTAGGCAAAGGACGTTTTGCGGTCCTTTTCATAAGCTTGTCAGAATCTTTCTCGATGATCTGATTAATAATATTAGATGAACCCGTCATCAGGAAACCTCCGAGCAGGAACAGCATAAAGTGATTCCAGTTCATCTCATTTCCCGGCAGAGCCAGCATATATCCGATCGCTGCGGAAAACACTACCAGAAAGGAAAGTCTGAACTTAAGCATTTCAAAGTATGCTTTAAGCTTTCCGAGGTATTGTCCGGCAACCAGTCCGCTATTTAATTTATCTGCAATCATAATTTTACAAACTTTCCATTTTTACACTTATACCACTTTTAACCTCTTCGCTGAAATACAGCAAGACAAGCATAAAAAATTGCAGGCCAAATATGAGGCTTGCACAAAGAAGATGTATGGGTTGAATAAACGCCGGAATATCCAGCACCGCCATAACAACTCCTGAAAAGAACTCAAAAAATAACAACCCTAAACTATAACGGGCGCTCTTAATAAAAATAGTGTTATCCGAACGACGGCTGGCTATGAACAGAAAATAACTATTCGCTGCAAGGACTATCACCGAGAATATTCTATGGAAAACAAAAAATCCACCCAGCTTACTGATCCAGGTCTCTCTCTGCTGATTCCCCATAGCAAAGGATATTTCATCAATCTGCTCTCTCACCTGCGTGCCTCCCAGTATCTGAATGAAGGTGAGCGCTATGAGTACCCAAAGAAAAAGCTCCATGTATTTTCTGTTGGTGACCGCGAAGCGGATATGTTGCGTCTGCGATCTGGAGATGATATAAATAAGCAAAGCCAGTATCACCAGAGAGCCTGCCATGTGTATGGTAATCATAATGGGTGAAAGGTTAGTCGCCACAACCACCTTGCCTAACCAGGCTTCGAATCCAACCAATATGAAAGTTAACAAGCTCAAGTAAAATATTGTTTTATCCTTTTTAAGGAATGGAACTGAATAAACTACTACCAGAAATATAAGAAAGCCAATAATAGCTCCCAGTAACCGGTTGATGTATTCGATCCATGTTTTGGTGGCGTTAAACTCAGCACTATGCCCTTCCACCTTGTATTTAAGCATATAATCAGCCGGAAGCTCGCTTATATGCGTAGGAGGTATCCATCTTCCAAAACACCTGGGCCAGTCGGGACATCCCATTCCTGATCCTGTGCTTCTGACAATACCTCCTGCTAATATCAATAAGTAAACCGCGACAATGGTAAAGATTCCGAATCTTCTGAAGGTCGCTGTATTTACGGTATTATTTTGCATTAATCAGATGCGCCTCATCGATCACCATGCTCTCATTTTCATGAGGCAGGTTGGATTCTTTTGTCTGAGAAAGCGGAACATTCTGAGGAATATAATCTTCATGATGTCCTGGCTTGCTATAGTCATAAGCCCATCTGTATACGTGCGGAATCTCGCCAGGCCAGTTACCGTGAACAGGGTGAACCGGAGCAGTCCATTCCAGGGTATTTGATTTCCATGGATTCTGAGAAGCTCTTCTTCCCTTGAATATGCTATAAAAGAAGTTAAACAGGAAGATGAACTGAGCAACGAACGTAACGATCGCGGCAATACTTACGAACATATTCATATCGGCAAAGGATTTGAATGCGTCGAAGTTAGTAAATGAATAATACCTTCTTGGGAAACCTGCTATACCGATATAATGCAGCGGGAAGAATACCAGATAAACTCCTACGAATGTCAGCCAGAAGTGCATATATCCGAGTTTCTCGTCCATCATTCTTCCGAACATCTTAGGGAACCAGTGATAAACACCTGCCAGCATTCCGAAGAAAGAAGCGCTACCCATTACAATGTGGAAGTGAGCAACCACGAAATACGTATCGTGTAATTGAATATCGGCTGCCGAATTTCCAAGAATGATACCGGTAAGACCTCCTGAAATAAAGAAGGATACAAGACCTATAGAGAAAAGCATAGCTGGTGTGAAAATCAGGTTACCTCTCCATAATGTGGTAATGTAGTTGAACGCTTTCACCGCCGAGGGTACGGCAATAATCAGTGTCAGGAACATAAAGATGGATCCTAAGAATGGATTCATACCAGTAATGAACATGTGGTGAGCCCAAACGATGAATGAAAGCAACGCGATAGCAAGCAGAGAGCCGATCATGGCTTTGTAACCGAAGATTGGTTTTCTTGAATTCGTGGAAATAATCTCTGATGTGATACCAAGAGCAGGTAAAAGTACGATGTATACCTCTGGGTGACCCAGGAACCAGAATAAGTGCTGGAACAGGATCGGGCTTCCGCCTTCGTGTGCCAGAGCTTCTCCGTTGATGTAAATGCTGTCCAGGTAGAAGCTTGTACCGAAGTGACGGTCAAACATCAGCAGAAGTGCTGCTGAGAACAGTACCGGAAATGAAAGAAGTCCCAGAATAGCTGTCAGCAGGAATGCCCAGATTGTCAGAGGCAGTCTGAAAAAAGACATACCTACCGTTCTTAAGTTAATGACGGTCGTGATGTAATTGATACCTCCCAGAAGCAATGACACGATGAACAATGCCATACTCACGAGCCAGAGGTCCATCCCAAGTCCTGAACCAGGCATAGCCTGAGGTAAAGCGCTGAGAGGAGGATAAATCGTCCATCCGCCAGAAGCCGGACCTGTAGTGATAAAGATAGAAACGAACATGATCACGCTGGAGATGAAGAAGAACCAGTATGAAAGCATATTCAGGAAGCCCGAAGCCATATCGCGTGCTCCGACCTGAAGAGGAATCAGGAAGTTACTGAAGGTTCCGCTCAGACCTGCTGTCAATACAAAGAACACCATGATGGTTCCGTGCATAGTAACAAGGGCCAGGTAAAACTCCTGGTGCAGCTGTCCTCCTTCTACCCAATGTCCAAGCAAAGGCGAAAGCCATGACATGTCATGTCCTGGGAATCCCAACTGAAGACGGAAGATCAGAGACATGGCGCCGCCGACGATAGCCCATAAGATACCCGTAAACAGATATTGTTTGGCAATTACCTTATGGTCTTCGCTGAAAATATACTGTCTGATCCATGGTAATTCATGGTCATGATCATGATGATGAAGATCGAATTCATGGTCATGAGCATAAATATGAGCATCTAATGCGTCTTGAGAAT
>JBJMLY010000568.1:0-11832 GCA_045805025.1 Cytophagaceae bacterium
GGAAATGCTTGAAGCAAAGCTGAAAGGGTATTACGACAGCACTTCCACACAGATTGCTGTCGTAATCATGCAGGATGTGAAGGGTTACGACGAAAGGGATTTTGCGGAAAGACTGGCCATGAAATGGGGTATCGGAGAGAAAGGAAAGAATAATGGCGTACTGATTTTTGTGGACATGCAGGATCATAAAATGTCCATCGAAACGGGTTATGGGATGGAAGGAGTTCTCCCGGATGTGCTCTGCAAAAGAATTGAAGACAATTACATGAAGCCCGCCTTCAAGGCCAAAAATTATTACAAAGGCCTTGACGATGCAACGACGCTGATTATCAAGCTGGCAAGCGGGGAATATAAGGCCGATGATGTAAAAGGAAAAGGCGGATTAAACTGGGTCACGATTATCGTGATCCTGATTATTGCCTATGTGATTATTAAAGCCATATTCGGAAGAAACAGGTATGGCGGCACTTATTCCAGCGGTGGCTACTATGGTGGTGGAGGAGGATTTTTCGGAGGTGGCGGCGGAGGCAGCAGCAGCGGAAGCAGTTTCGGAGGATTTGGCGGGGGAGATTTCGGAGGCGGAGGGGCCGGGGGGGACTGGTAAAAGTATACAGCAGAACATGAGAAGATTAATTATATTTTTTAGCTTATCCATTCTTTGCTTTCAGGCAGGCGCCCAGTCTATTCCTGATAGAAAATCTCCTTTGGTGAATGACTTTGCCGATATCCTTACCGATGGAGAAGAAGCATCCCTGAACAGAAAGCTAAAAGCCTATAATGTAAATACCGGTTCCAATATTGAAATCGTCACGGTAAGTCATCTTGAGTTTTACGAGGTGAATGAGTTTGCCCAGAATGTGGCCAAAAAATGGGGTATTGACAAAAATCCAAGGACGGTGATTTTGCTTACGGATATGAAAGACCGGAAGTATGGCCTTTTCCGTTCCAAAGATCTTTCTGCGGTGCTTACCGAAGACCTGGCCTTCAGGCTGGAAGAAAAATTTATCAAGCCCAACTTCCGGGAACAGCAATACTTCAGAGGACTGAATGAATCTTCAGATGTGATCATGGACATACTTTCAGGCCGGTACAAACCGGAAGATGTAAAGTCAAGCGATCATGCAGGAACTCTGTTCATCATCATCTTTTTCATGTTCCTGTTTTTGTTTGTATTCCTGCCGATCATGCAATACAGGTCTGTCAAAAAATCGCACCTGGGAAGCAAGGAACTGGGTGTATTTGCCACGATTGGTATTATGGCTACGATGAACCGC
Organism: Cytophagaceae bacterium; assembly: GCA_045805025.1. Classification (GTDB taxonomy): domain Bacteria; phylum Bacteroidota; class Bacteroidia; order Cytophagales; family Cytophagaceae; genus DATMOV01. The sequence continues at coordinate 1,275 of JBJMLY010000568.1, forward strand.
GGCTCCTCCGCCGTTTACGAGGATTTTTCAAAAGGAAAAGGAAAATTTGCTTCCTCCCTGCCGGGTCTGGCCAATAAGGGCGGAGGCGGCGCAAGCGGAAGCTGGTAAAACCCATTATTAATCTATGGAACATTCGTTCTCAAAAACAGAAACTGCATTGACATGGATCATGCAGGCCATAGCCGCTGTGATTATGTTCCAGACACTTTTCTATAAATTTTCAGGCGCGGAAGAATCCATCTATATATTCACTACCGTAGGTATGGAACCCTGGGGAAGGTATGGCTCCGGTGTGGTTGAGCTGATCTCCGCAGTGCTGCTGCTGATCCCGCGCACTGCATGGCTGGGTGCACTCATTGGCGCGGGTACCATGGCTGGCGCGATCTTTTTTCACCTGACCATACTTGGTCCGGTGGTAAAAGGCGATGGAGGGCAGCTGTTTGCCTATGCCTTGATAACCTTCTTTTTCTGCCTTGGAGTATTATGGATCAGGAGAAGAGAGATCTTTTATATCAAACGGTTCTTTCTTCTATAGCGAAACAAAAAATGCCTATGAAGCTGGCTGAGACTACAAAAAATCTGCTTTCCGGATTGTCGGAGGTGATCAAAAAAACCGATCAGGCCGATTATTCCAAAAATATTGAGGTGCTGTCAGGGTCTACTATCGGACAGCATATCAGGCATATTATTGAATTTTATGAATGCCTGAGGCGTGGTGCGGAGACAGGTATTGTGAATTACGACAAGCGCGAAAGAAATAAGGAAACGGAAGAAAATAAATTCATTGCCTTATCCAGGCTGCAGCGTATTTCAGAATCCATTCCTGCATGGAATTCAGGAATGGAGCTCATCCTGGAGGTCGGCCACGATCCGAACCATGATCATCCGGAAAGAATCCCTACCAACCTCGAAAGAGAGCTGGCCTATAACATCGAACATGTGGTACATCATATGGCCATCATTAAAATCGGGATTCTGAACCTGTGTCCTTCTATTGAATTGCCCGCCGGTTTCGGCCTTGCTTCTTCGACCCTCAAATACCAGCAGCAGAATGTGCACAGTAACTTATCTGCCTAAGGGAAAAAATTCCTTTATACTGAGTTCGAGCCGGGATGAGAAAGCGCTGAGAAAACCGGCCGAACCACCTTCCTTTCATGAGATCGACGGCCGGAAAATTCTTTTCCCCCGGGACCCTCAGGGCGGCGGGACCTGGATTGCTGTTTCCGACAGAGGTCGTACCATTTGTCTTTTGAACGGAGCTTTTGAAAAGCATATTTCCAAACCGCCTTACCGCAAAAGCCGCGGACTTGTGGCGCTTGATGCACTGATGTCCGTAAGCCTGTACGAATTCCAGTCTTCCTATGCGCTTTCCGGAATTGAGCCCTTTACCCTGGTGGAGGTATATGAGGAGTCGCTCAAGGAGTTTCGCTGGGATGGAAAAAAGTCTTATCTGAAAATACAGGAAGCAGATCGGACGCACATCTGGTCATCGGCTACCTTGTATTCGGAGGAAATTATCGGACAAAGAGAAAAATGGTTTGAAAGCTGGCTGAAGGAAAACCAGGACCTGAGTCAGGATGCCATACGCCATTTTCATCATTCCGGAGGTAAAGAAGATTCTTATAATGGAATCCGGATCAACCGCGAAAACTTCATGCTTACCCTCAGCATTACGACCGTCAGCAAAAAAGGGAACGATGTTTCCATGATCTATGAAGATCTGATGGAAGACAAAATCTACCGTCAGGATTTTAAGACTAGCCTATGAAGCACATTTTTTTCCTGATCCTGATCCTTGTACATGCTGCGACAGAAGCTCAGCAGGTGAGGAAGGAATTCCGATCCGAAGATATTGATGCCAGTACGCTGGAGCATCTTCGTAAAGAATTCGGGAACCGGAAGACCATTCCTGCTGCTTACGAGAAGCAGGCTTTGCTGGCGCTTTCTTTTTATCCCGAACTGAAAAAAATTCACATCGAATTCAGAGAAAGGAAACTCAGCAGTACATTAAAGGCATATCCTACCGGAGTCAGCAGTATTGTTCGTTCCAAAACCAGGCGATGTTATGTCGTGGCTATCTGCACAGACTATAGCGAAGGGATGAGTCCGGTAACATTTGATAAGCTTCCGTTTAATGCCCAGGTGGGAATACTGGGTCATGAGCTGGGGCATATCGCCTATTTCCTGGGCAAAGGGCGGTTGGGAATGCTCACTATGGCGATTGCCAACAGCTCAACAAAGAGAACGGATCAGTTTGAATATATGACGGACAGTATTGCTATTGCCCATGGGCTGGGCTGGCAATTGCTGGACTGGAGTGAATTTATACGAAAGACGCTTGGGGTAAAATCATACAGAGGAATTCAATATTATCTGAAAGCGAAAGCCAAAGGGAAAACACCTTCGGATAAAGAGAAATACATGAACCCTGCAACCATCCGGAAATACATGCGGGAAAATCCACTCTACCGGCAGAATTAGCCCAAATTAGGCAGTAGGAGGCGAAGCATGAGCCGAACTATCTGCCTAATTGGGGTTTATCCCTCATTAGAAAATAACCATATAGGTTGAGAGAATAAAAAACGATCTCTGGATTTCGCTGGAAGGCTAATGAAAGATTATTTTCTAATGAATAATCCGGGATTAATTATCTTTGATCACTGAATGAAAAGTACGCTCCGGCAATCATCCTTTTTTACAAAAATCTTTCACTGGGAGTTCTGGCCCTTCACGCTTTTTTATTCTCCCATCTTTCTTTACTGGCTCTGGCTATCCATAAAGGCGAGGTCTTTTTTCTTTTTCACGGCTTCCAATCCGGCCATTGAAACAGGAGGTATGATGGGCGAGTCCAAAATCAAAATTCTGGATCAGATACCCAGCGAATATCTGCCACAAACTTTTTTTGTCACGATTGGTACAACGAAGAATGCTATTCAGGCGAAGATGAAAAGTATGGATATTTCTTTTCCGGTCATCGCCAAGCCCGACATCGGGGAGCGGGGCAGAATGGTCGAAAAGATCGTGAATGAGCAGGAGCTGGAAGCATACCTGAATATTATCAAAGTTGATTTTATCATACAGGAGTATATCAGCTTCCCGCTGGAGTTGGGCGTTTTTTATGTGAGGTACCCGGAGGAAGAGCAAGGAAAAATCACTTCGCTGGTGATCAAAGATTTTCTAAAAGTTACGGGGGATGGAAAATCTACGGTGCTGGAATTGATGAAAAATTATCCACGGGCATCCTTTCAGCTGGGGCGGATTGGTCCCAGGCTTGGAGAGCGGGCAAGCTATGTTCCTGCGCAGGGAGAAACTGTTGATCTGGAGCCGATCGGCAATCACGCCAGGGGAACAACATTCCTGAATGGCAATCATTTCATCGATGTTCAGCTCCACGAAGTATTCAATGTGATCAGCAATAAGATTCCGGGCTTCTATTATGGAAGATACGATTTGCGCTGCAGCAGCATGGAAGATCTGAAGCAGGGGAAAAATATCCGGATCATGGAAATTAACGGAGCCGGTGCAGAGCCGGCACATATTTATCATCCGGATTCATCGATTTTCCTTGCTTACAAAGCCCTGTTTTCGCATTGGAAAATGCTCTACATCGTGAGCACACAGAATCATAAAAAAGGTATTCCTTATATGAGCTTTCGCGAGGCAAGAAAAAAGTACAGAGAAGTAATGCGCTATCAAAAAATTCTTCTGGGCAATGGCTGAGTATCTCTGGCATTTTTTTCTGGGTATGATCATCAGCATATGGGGTTCCATACCGCTGGGTACGATCAATCTGGGTGTTATACAAACCACTGTGAGCAGGAACGTAAGGGCAGGAATTTACTTTGCGGTCGGCGCCACTTTGGTAGAGCTGGTTTACAGTTTTATAGCGATTCAATACCTGGCCGTTTTTCTGATCGCCAATCCTCTGGTGAATCTGATCATACAAATGATAGCCATTCCTGTTTTCCTGTTGCTGGGAATTCTCAGCTATAAAAAATCGGCGCCTTCGCATCGGGAGGAAAAGCCGATGAAAGGGAAAAGCTTTGTGGAAGGCATAACTCTGGGTTTGCTCAACCCTTTGCAGATCCCTTTCTGGGTCGCTTATACTTCTTACCTGATCAGTAATTTATGGATCAAAAATCAGGAAGTGCTGCTGAATGTATTTATTGCAGGGATTTGTACGGGAACGCTTATCATCCTTTGCATCATTGCCGTGCTGAGTAAAAAATTTACGTCGGTGATGAATATAGGAAGCGGGTATATTAACAGAATTATCGCCTTTGTCTTCTTCGGACTGGCATTCTATCAGACGGTAAAGCTGGGTGTGGAATATTTCCGGAACCCGAATTAATTGGTCCCTGAAAGTCTTTGCAGAAGCAGGTCGATCAGCTTATTGTTCTCTTCAAAGAAATTTGACGTGCCTCTGATCTGATCTTCGGTCTGCACGAAGGCCGAAGCCTTGAGTTCATCCTTGCAGTTCTCGATCATCACGTTCAGTGAATCCGGTGTCATTTCCATATGGAACTGAAGACCGATCACCTGTTCGTTATAGGTAAAGCCCTGATTTCTGCAGGCATCGCTTTTAGCAATATGTTTTGATCCCTGAGGAAGCTCAAAGGTTTCTCCATGCCAGTGCAGCACGGTTTGATTCTGAGGAAAATCTTTCAGGAGCATGCTGTTTCCGGTCATAAAATTTACGGGAAACCAGCCTATTTCTTTTTCTTTGTTCGGATATACTTTTGCTCCGAGCACTTCGGCGATTAGCTGTGCACCCAGGCAAACCCCGACTACTTTTTTTCCTTTAGAAATAGCCTTTTCGATGAATTTTTTTTCTTCCTTCAGCCAGGGATAAATATGATCGTCGCTTACACTCATGGGGCCTCCCATGACAATCAGCATATCGCAGATATCAATGAAGGGAAGTTTGTGATCTTCGTAGAATTTCGTGGCCGTGACTTTATGTTCAGGGTTTCTGACCCAATTGTCCATAAAGCCAAGCCCTTCAAAAGGCACGTGTTTTAGATAATGAATATTCATTTGTTAAAAAGGGAGAATAAAGATATGAAATAAAAAGGAAAAAAAAGCCCTCCGATTGTTTATCCGGAAGGCTTTCTACATCAAGCAATTAATACTAAACCGCTTTTTTCAGGACCGGCTGAGCACCTTGCATCAGGATTGACTCGATCCGTTGAAGAACGATATCCAGTCTCTCTTTTGATTCAAAGTATGGAAAGCCGAAGCGTAAAATATTGTACAGCTTTCCGTTCAGGGCCTTATTTTTGATGCACTTCACATGGATGCCCATTTCATTCAGGTTCATGTAAAGCATATACGGGTCGTAGTTGACAAAGGCGACAACCATCATTGCGGCCGAGCACTCTACCGTATTCGTCGGAAGCACTTCGCTTTCCTGGCAGGGGCTGAATACTTTTGCCTCTACATCGAGCGAACGTATGATGTTATCCATCCTTCCTTTGAAATAACCCGCCAGTGCGGAAGCTCTCTTTCGGATGGTAATGCCGCCTACCTTTTTGTAAAGCTTCAGCGCTGCCTCCAATCCGGCGTAGAGCGTAAAGTTTTGTCCGCCGGGTATGCTGAACTGCGCATAGTCTTTTTCCTGATCTATGCCTTCTCCTCCCCAGTTGATACCGCCAACCCATTTACGGAAGTCAGAAGTAGTCCAGAGTAAACCACCACCCTGCGGACCAAATAACCATTTATGTGTGCTGCCAAATACCGCGTCTGTGTGCATGAACGGCGGCTCATATATTCCCAGCGACTGGGCAACGTCTATAATAATTATGCAGTCGGGGTAAAGCTGTTTGATATGCCTTGCCCAGAGTTCTACCGGCAGCAGCTGACCTGTGTCGTAGCATATGTGCGAGAAGAAGGCGACCTGAGGTTTTACCTCATCCAGCTTGCGCAGGAAAAGCGATTCATCAGCCATCTCATCATCTTTCAGATAGCTCACCTCATAGTCGTTCAGCTTCTGGAAGGATTTGATTCCTCCGTAGTGCTCATGCTGTGTCGTCAGAATGCGGATCGCATCGCTGTTGTCTTTCTTGAATCTCCTGGCGATGGCCAGGCTCAGAAGGTTGCTGCATTGCGAAGCGCTTGCCGTAACCGTCATGTCGTGTGCCGGTGAATTCCAGATTTCCTTACCGAGCTCCCGCACTTTTTGCAGAATTTCTCTTGCCTTCTGGTATTGTCCCAGCGGAAATGCTGCCAGGTCTCCTTCGTCCAGGAATTTACGGATCGCTTTTCTAACCCCTTTCGATGGTGCGCCCAGCGTGCCCGGATTCAGATTGATTCTTTTGTTCGGAAAATTCTGCTCCTGGAATTCTATCCATTCCGCTTCATTATCAGGAATGGCAAATGCTCTTTTCGGTTCCGGACTGATTAGTTCTACCGACAAGGGAGAGCTTTCGGCCGGAACGTCTTTGGCCCATTGTGTAACAGGCGGTATAATTGCAGGACTGATCCGCTGCTTGTAATTTCTGATCATCCTGAGTGTCTGCCTGATCACTTCGTGCAAAGGAGTCATTTCGATTTTACCATCCAGGTAGTTGGTTTCGATCTTGTACTCCATTTTGGCTTCCGGTCTTTCGAAGCGCGGATCAAAAACTCTCGTCACTTCCACCTGAAAGCCTTCTTCCCTGCCGATATTGCTCATGGCTTCTGCCAGGTCGTTGATGGAATGCGCTTTTTCGGTAACATGGTTAATAACCCGGTGCACTCCTTTTGCCGGCACCGATTTCCAGATCTCCGCCATAGAACTGATGCAATCGTTGAGTGCCATCAATCCGGTACGCTGGTGACCTGTTCCATATACCGTCAGCGGATTTCCTACCAGCATCTGCGCGGTGAAGCGGTTCAGCACAGTACCAAAGGTTGAATCGTAATCCAGTCTTGTATAAAGTTCCGGATGCGTTCCGATCTCTTCGGTCCAGGCACCAAAAACGGTAGACTGCATGATATCTGTAATTTTCAGTCCCCACTTTCTGCAGGCCAGCGACACGAAATTGCTGTCGTTGATTTTCGTGATGTGGTAAATATCGTCGGATTCCCGGGGGTATGGTACAGCGGTGTTGGCTTTCTTCCCATTATATTCGGGAAAGAAATATCCTTCCGCGATGTCGATACCTCCTTTGGCATATTCGCCGAAGGTTCCCAATTTGATCAGATGCGCATCAGGAACATGTTCCCGGATGGCCCAGAGGATCCGCATATTTCCAGCCTCATTATTCTGCAATGTGTAAATCGCTTCTTCCATGCCTTTCATGGAATAAGGCGCTGAACATTGCTGAGCAAGGTGGTAAATGATCTGCGGTTTCTCTTTGGCGATAAGTTTCTCCAGTTCCGGAGAATTGACGTTCAGATTAATAAATTCCAGATTATTCTGGTTGTAGATTCTTTGAAAGGCCTCTATTCTCTGCTGCGGTTCGGCAATCGGTAATACGCTGTCGGACCCCAGCTTCTTCACAGTTTTCCTTCTCCACTCATTGTCGGCGATTAATATCCTTTTATCAGGATTCTTTAGTGCTAGTTTCAGCGCCAGAGGCCAGCCCAGATAACCGTCTCCCCCCAGCACCAGTATTGGTGTAAATTGATGTTCTTCCATTTCCTCGTTCCTCCTTCACAGTTATTAACTTCATCTGAAAAATTAACGGGGGCCAACTTTGATTTGTTATTAAAAGTTCCATTTTCATAGACTATGCCTGATTGTCAACATCTTACAAGGCCTAAATTTTCAGAAAGAAAACGTGAATTTCAGATTCCAGGCAAAATTTAACATGAAAAATAAAGCGTCTTGTTTTAAAACTGTTAATTTTAGAGTTACCGGAACTGCATACAGGCTCCTTTCGATATTAAATTGCTATCTATGAATATGATAAAAATGAACATTCTTTCTTTTCTGGCCCTGGCGGTACTATTTTCTCTTGATTCGTGCAGCAGCAAGAAAGAAGAAAAGAAGAAAGCGGAAATTGCTGAATTTAAAGTGAAGCTTGCCTACTTCTCCTGCGATTCTATGCCGAGTCGTATCCACTATAGAACCATGCAGCAATCAAAAGAGGACTCCGTTTATTTTGTGAGGTACTGTGAAGATTCGACGGCCTGGACCAATTCAGGACAAATGATCAAGCTTGATAAAATGCTTTGCCAGGAATTCAGAATTTTTCAGGCAGATACTTCTTACTATACCTTCATCAAGACCGACAGCATGATGAACGGTGTGGAGAAAAAAGAATATATAGCCAAAGAGCATAGGAACTATAACGTCGCAGGCAAGAATTACAGAGTTTCCAAATTTGAGCTCAAGACTCCTTCGATCGACGGCAAGAGTATTATGTTCTGGAACCCGGATCTGGGTTTTGTCGCCATCCGTTATTGTGAGTGGTGCGACCATACCAAGCTGATCGATGCGGGAGCAAAAGCTTCGGGTGATGCCCTTCAGAATCTGACTAAGCAAATTGCACAGGATTCTGCTTTTTATAATACCTGCAATTAAAAAGTCTTTGTTTACCAAAAATAAAATCCGGCAACTTCAGTCGCCGGATTTTTTATGTAATTTATTTCACAGCCGCAAAATGCTATGAGAGTAATACCCTCGGCCTCCAATCGCTTTTGCTGTAGAAGAATGCCCCGGCCAGAGTCGCAAAGATACCGCCAATAGCGAGCTGCTTCCACACAGCGCTTCTGTCAAACTTCCATTTTGCCTTCATTCCTTTTTCGGCTATAAAATTCGGGAAGCGCCCATGGATCATATCCTCCACAATTCCTTCGAAGGCATTTACCCTGTCTGCCAGTACCAGAGGCAGCCAGTGCAGATAACTGTTTTCGCTATACCGGAAAGCGAATCTCCGGATCATGCCGCTGAGCCCTTTCGGAGGCGAAACAGTACCAAATACGGCGCTCAGATTCGGACGCTCGTTGGAGTGCAGGATCTCTGTATCTGCTACCTGCTGCACGGGTCTTTCCCATGTATAGCCCTTTTGCTCTTCATCGGTCCGATGCTTGATCGGATAGGTCGGATCGTTCTGGGGATCCGCATCGATCCCCCAGCCCTTTATCTCTGAATAATTTATTCTTTTTTCCATATTCATAATCTTTCTGGTTAAATCTGTGCTGATGGCGGAATAAGTACTGGCTTAATGCAGTTATCCAGCTTGTCCGAAAATGTGCGATAGGCATCGGCAACCTCTTCCAGAGGAAAGCGATGACTGATCAGGGCCTTTGGATTCAGAATACCATTTTTCACGTGCTCAATAAGTCTTGGCAGAAGCCGTTTCACCGAAGCCTGATTCGCTCGGATGGTAATCCCTTTATTGACAACATTGCCAATCGGTACAAGATTATCCGTCGGCCCATAAACTCCCACAATGGAAACGATACCGCCTTTCTTCACCGAGTTAATGGCCCAGTGCAAAGCAGTCGTAGAGCCGGCCTGCATCAGGGTTTTCCTTCCGGTAATTGTCTGCATCGCATTCCCTGCAGCTTCAGCGCCTACAGCGTCAATGCAAGCATCTGCACCAAGCCAGTCAGTGGCTCTTTTGATGAATAGAACCGGATCCTCAATCGATCTGAAATTATAAGCCTCACAAGGTGCATAGTTCCTTACAAACTCCAGCCTGTATTCGATGTGATCAATCACAATTACACGTCCGGCTCCAAACAGCCAGGCACATTTCGCAGCCATGATACCGATTGGTCCTGCACCAAAAATAACAACGGTATCTCCCTTCTGAATTCCGGCCATCTCGGCGGCCTGGTATCCGGTAGGTACCACATCGGTCAGCAAAACAGCATCATCCGCGTCCATGCCCGGCGGTATAACCGTTGGTCCTACATTGGCATAAGGTACGCGCACGTACTCTGCCTGGCCACCGTCAAAGCCGCCTGCTGTATGCGAATATCCGAAAATACCGCCTACTGCCGTGGCCATAGGGTTTGATTCGTGGCAGTTACCATACAATTCCTGTTTGCAGAAAGCGCATTTGCCGCAGGCAATATTAAAAGGCACGATCACCGTATCTCCTACCTTAAGCTTATGCACTTCTGAACCTATCTCTTCCACAACACCGATAAATTCATGGCCGAATGTCTGCCCAACCCGTGTGTCGGGCACATTTCCATTGTACAAATGGAGATCCGATCCGCAAATGCAGGACCGCGTCACCCGGACGATCGCATCTTCCGGATGCTGGATCTCCGGCATTGGTTTATGATCTATACGGACCCTTAAAGGTCCCCGATAATTCATTGCTAACATACGTTCTCTTCCTCTCTTTTATAGTAATCACTAAAAGGCCATTCAATGAAGAATTGATCCTTTACCCGAGGAACCGCTGTGACAGGCAAAGGGTTTTTGAAGTAGTTAGCCTTAATGGGCAAAAAGGCAAGATCCTCAAAATGAAGAATTTTAAGAGGGGCTAAAACAAAAAGGAGAAACCAGTATTGGTTTCTCCTTTTACTCTGATTTATAATATACTTCTTTACTGGGTCTTCACCAGTCTGAATGTTTTTAGTTCCTTCCCATTATTAATCTGTAGAATGTAGA
>JBJMLY010000569.1:0-3770 GCA_045805025.1 Cytophagaceae bacterium
AACTGCATCAGCAGCTGTTTTCCCCAGGTGAGCACTTTTATGAGTTTTTTTCCCTTGATAAGTTCTTTGGCGATGGAAGTATTGCCGCTTACCTGTTTTACTTTCTTTCCAATAAAAGAAGCGAGTTGCTCTTTTAAAATTACTAATGAAGGTCCTTCCATTACATCTCCTTTTTATTATTAATGAAATCGGAAGTAAGAATGTTCCCTGCAGTTTTTAAGGAGACTGATGATTAAAAGATGAAGATGTGATTCAATAACTTAGCGGTTTTTACAGGTACTTTTATTTTTAGCTGTCAGAGAATGATTTGTCTTTTAAGAGTATCTTTACTACAAGAATCCTGTAATAAGCTGTAATAAGAAATAGGCCAGAAAGTGCTTTATGGAAAATCTAAGGAAAAGACTGCTTGAAAGAAAAGAGAAAGGAAACCTGAGGACTCTTATGGTGGGTAAGGGTCTTACCGATTTTTTTTCCAACGATTATCTTGGTCTTGCACGATCTCCCGAGCTTGCTGAATCGATCCGGAAGGAATATGAAAAGCACCGTGATAATCTCAACGGATCAACCGGATCCAGGCTTCTTTCCGGTAACCATGAATACTTTGGGGATCTTGAAAATTACCTGGCTAAACTTTTCCATGCGGAGAGCGCTCTTCTTTTCAATTCCGGATACAACGCCAATCTTTCGATTCTTTCTGCCGTTCCTCAAAAGGATGATACCATTATCTATGATGAGCTGATCCACGCCAGTCTGAAGGACGGAGCAAGGCTGAGTTTTGCAAAAAGATTTTCATTCGCGCATAACGACATCGCCGACCTGGAAGCAAAAATTGAAAGAGCCTCCGGACAGGTTTTTGTGGTGATAGAATCCGTGTACTCGATGGATGGAGATACGGCACCGGTTAAGGAGATTCTGACTATCTGTGAGCGATACGGTGCGGCACTTATTGTGGATGAGGCCCATAGTACAGGAGTGTGGGGAGAAGATGGTAATGGCCTGCTATGCCGGCTGGGACTTGAAAAATATGTATTTGCCAGAATCCATACGTTTGGAAAAGCGATGGGGGTTCATGGAGCCTGTATTTGCGGCAGTAAAGAGCTTACAGATTTTCTGATTAATTTTGCCAGGCCCTTTATTTACACGACGGCCCTTCCTCTGCACGCACTGATTTCTATCAGAAAATCCTTTGAGTATCTTTCTGCCAATCTGGCTTTGCAGGAAAAGAGCAGGCAGACTGTTTCACTTTTTAAAGCCGGACTGAAGAGTCTGGAAGGAAGACTTATCGAAAGTGAAAGTCCGATACAAGCCCTTAAGATCGGTGGGAACGGGCAGACTAAAAAAATGGCGACGGATATAAGGGTGAAAGGATTCGATGTGCGTCCTATTTTATCTCCCACGGTAAAAGAAGGAGAGGAGCGCTTAAGAATCTGTCTTCATACGTATAATACCAAAGAAGAAATACAAGGGCTTACGGCTCTTATTAATATTTTAACGTTAAAGCCTGCTTAGTTGGGCAGACTTATATTCGGAATATGATCTATTTTGTAACAGCCATTCATACAGACAGCGGAAAAACACTGGTCAGTGCTATTCTGGCAGAAGCCCTTCAGGCCGACTACTGGAAGCCTGTGCAATGCGGAACAGATCAACGGGATCTTAAAACGGTCAAAGAGCTGGTCGATAACGATCATTGTCTTTTTTACGAAGAAGCGTATTTGCTGAAAGCTCCTCTTTCGCCTCATGCAGCTGCAAAAAAAGAAGGGAAGGAGATCCGGCTTAAGGATATTTCATTGCCTTTGACAGACGGACATGATCTGATCATCGAAGGGGCCGGGGGACTATTAGTACCCCTCAACGATCAGGAATATGTGATTGATATTGCGGAAAAATTCAAGGCGGAGATTATTCTGGTGTCCAATATTTACCTGGGAAGCATTAATCATACCTTACTTAGCATCAATGAAATCAAAAGAAGAGGGCTGAAGGTAAAGGGAATTATTTTTAACGGGCCTGAAAATCCGGAAACGGAAGAAATTATTCTGAAGCAATCGGGATACAACTGCCTGCTCAGAATAAGGCCTGAGGCGAATGTCAGTCACGAGACCGTGATGAAGTACAGTGTAAAGCTATTTGAAAACTGGGATGACTGATTTTATAAAAAAAGACAGACAGTTTGTATGGCATCCCTACACTTCCCTCAGTGATGAACGGGAAAATATTTTTATAGAATCAGCACAGGGTGCTTACCTGAATACCCCGGATGGACGGAAAATTCTGGATGCGGTGTCTTCCTGGTGGGTGAATATACACGGACATTCCAATCCGGCTATTGCCGAAGCCATTGCCAGGCAGGCAGCTAAACTGGAACACGTGATTTTTGCCGGTTTTACTCATGAGCCGGCAGTAAGTCTTGCGGAAAGACTTCTTGCTATTCTTCCCGGTACCAGCGAAATGATCTTCTATTCCGACAACGGAAGCACAGCCGTGGAGGTAGCCTTAAAAATGGCCCTGCAATACTGGTATAACCTTGGTCAGGATAAAAAGAAAATTGTGGCAATGCAGGGCGCCTACCATGGCGATACCTTCGGGGCTATGTCTACCAGTGAGCGTTCGGCTTTTACCAAGCCTTTCTCTTCTCATCTATTTGAAGTTTCTTTTATTGATTTTCCCGATGGAGGCAATGATGAGGCTGTGCTCAATCAATTCAGACTTCTGGCAAAAAACGGAGATGTGGCTGCTTTTCTCTACGAACCATTGGTGCAGGGAACCGCAGGAATGAGAATTTACTCAGCGGAAATTCTGGATAAAATTCTCGACATCGCGAAGCAGGAAAATATTTTATGCATTGCCGATGAGGTGATGACAGGCTTTGGCCGCACAGGCAAGCTATTTGCTTCTGAATACCTTCAGCATCAACCTGATATACTATGTCTTTCCAAGGCCCTGACCGGAGGCGTGTTGCCCCTGGGAGTGACTGCTTGTAATGCCAGAATCGTATCAGCTTTCCGTACTGAAGACCGCCTGAAGACCTTTTTTCACGGACATTCTTTTACGGCCAATCCGATTTCATGTGCCTCCGCTCTTGCCAGTATGGATTTGCTTTTGAAGGAAGAATGCATCCAGAATATTCAGGCTATTGCAAATGATCACAAAGACTTCTGCCTTAGCCTGAAAGATCATAAAAACCTGGTAAAAATCAATTCACTGGGTACAATTCTACGGCTCGAGATCAGGGTTTCGGGACAGCCTGGCTATTTTAGCAGCCTGCGTGATTATTGTTATGATTTTTTTCTTAAAAGGGATATTCTCCTCAGGCCACTGGGAAATGTGATTTATTTTTTTCCGCCTTATATTGTGACAAAAGAAGAAAGAAAAAGGGTTTATGATGCCATGCGGGAACTACTAAACAGTTTATAGTCAATCCATAACTTTAAGTTTCTTTTTTCGTAAAACATATAAGACAAAAACTGTCAAAAATCAGCTTAATTATAATAATTAGCCATACTTGCAGATTATAATTATATTTAAAACCAGCTATTAAAGACTTAAAGAAAAGCAGGAAAAGATATGAGAGTTATTGCTTTGATATTATTTATTCTGACCGGGTATTTTTCAGGCGCACAGGTGCTTCAGACGACGGCTCCTTTTTCTACTGCGACTACCTATCTGGAGCCTGATGATAAGCAGGAAGCTGTAAGAATATCCCGTACCGAATTTGTAACCATCACAAAGGTCAGGGGCGCTTATATGGGGCCTTCCGATTTTGTACT
>JBJMLY010000570.1:0-11396 GCA_045805025.1 Cytophagaceae bacterium
ATCGGGATCCTCGTGCCGGACACGATGCTTGCGGGCCGCAATCCACAAATTTCAAACTAAGATCAGGCGGCCGTCCGCACGTTAGGAAGGCCGCACACCTTCTCAATCTGCTTTACCAGGGCCTTGTTGACTTTTTCACCCTGAGAAAGAGTCACAGGTTCGATCACCTTAGGTGTTTCAGAATTCGCCGTAGTGAACTTCCTCGCCATTTTGGCAAGGGCTATTTCAATTTTGTTAATAGCCATGATGTCAACCCGCCCATAATGAAAGGCCCAAGAAGTGGTCCCAAATGTGTTTTAATCATATCGATAATGTCGTCAATGAAGGCAATTTCGTGGATGCCTTGCTGACTCCAAGCGGGTAGAAGGTCACCCACTTCACCACTGTAAACTTTTTGGTTTACGAGGTCTTTGTAGAAAATAGTGTCAACTTGAACTTTCAAGATCTTATAACGCTTCGAACCGGAGTTGTCGCCATAGATTTTGCCAGGATTCATAGTATAGCGATTGATGTTCTTATTCATAGAGGCATGTGCCACTTGAAGTACACCTTCGCCAATCTCTTCGATCAATTTCTGTTCGTCACTTTTCATATAGTAAAGATAAGCAGAAATCAATAAAAGGGAAACATCCAATATCAAAACCCAAAATCCAATCACTAAGCGAAAGACCTAAGGAAAAGTTCCGATTCCAAATTCAAAAGAATCAGGGGCATTGATCAGGCTAAGGGTAGATATTTCTCTCTGATCACTTTCAAATGATGCTGCTGATGGCCGGCAATTACAAAGCCCAGAGCCAATACTGAGACCTTTATTCCTGAGGCCATACCGGTTCTGAGCAGCATTTCATCCGTCAGGTTCTCAAAGAGGATGACTGTAGAGTTTCTTATGGTGATTAATTCATCCAGCAGGTCTTTTACCGTTCTCCGGGAAGTGTCGGCATTGTCCGCCAAAAGGTTCTCATCATACCCTGGCTGGGCGGTGCTGTCGTTGCGTGCGAATCTCAGGGCTCTGTAAGCTTGAATTCTTTCGTTGTCAATAATATGCTGGAGAATGTCTTTAATGGTCCATTTGCCTTCCGCATAGGTTTTATCTCCTAATTGCTCTAAAGCAGTCAGGTCAATGGAATACAGATCATGCAGGGAATTTCCCAATGACGTTAACATCTCTTCATCGTCCGGCTGTGTGATATAGCGCTCAAAAAACTCCGGTAAAAACGTCAGGTCTGATTTTTTCATGGCTATTTGTGTTACGATAAATTTAATCAATTTTCGTCTTAATTATGCTTGAGAGATCTGTGTCGAAGGGATTCAAGTAATTTAGTTATCTTGTAGCCCCTTTACTAAATGAAAGTATATGCTGAAGTCAATGACAGGTTACGGAATTGCCAGTTTGGAAAACGAGCAAATGAAAGTGACCGTGGAGATCAAATCCCTGAACTCTAAATTTCTGGATGCCAATCTGAAGCTTCCAAGAGAATATGCAGACAAAGAGCTTGAAGTAAGAACCATGCTCAATGGGACACTCGAAAGAGGTAAAGTAGGCTTTGCCGTGGATATTGAACAGAAGGGCTCTGTAAAGCCAAAAGTATTCGTGAACCGGGAGCTGGTGAAGCAATATTACGAGGACCTGAAGGCGACGGCTCAAATGCTGGGCCTGCCTGAAAACGATCTTTTTAAAATCGCACTGACGATGCCCAAAGCCATTGAAGCGGAGGCAGACGGAACGGACAGCCAGGAAGAATGGACTTTTATTTCCAAGGCCATTGCCGAGGCTATCAAAAAATGTGAGGAATTCCGCAATACGGAGGGCAAGGTGCTGGAAGGGAAATTCGTCGCTTATATTGAGAAAATCGAATCGCTGCTGGCGAAGGTGGCTGAATACGATCCCCAGAGAATTGCCGGGGTAAAAGAAAGAATACAGAAACATTTCGACGATTATAAGATCGGCGAACAGGTCGACAAGAACCGTTTTGAACAGGAGCTGATCTATTATATTGAGAAACTGGATATCAGCGAAGAAAAAGTCAGGCTGAAAAATCACCTGGAATACTTTCTGGAAACCATGAAGGGTAAGGAAAGCAATGGAAAGAAACTGGGCTTCATCGCGCAGGAGCTGGGAAGAGAGATCAATACCATAGGTTCCAAATGCAATGATTCCGCGATACAGCGCTGTGTAGTGGAAATGAAAGAAGAGCTGGAAAAGATCAAGGAGCAGGTATTGAATATTCTGTAAGGACTAATCCTTTTCGGAAAAACCGATAATAATCATGGCCAGTCCGATGTCAGCATTCAGGATATCATCCAGGATGGTCCATTGAAAAAATTCTTCGGGATAAAGATGCAACAGGCTAGCCAGCGCCTGATAGGCAATCACCAATCCCAGGATTATATTCGAATACCGGGAGATTTTTTTGCGGTCGAAGAGGGCAAGAATAATCCCCGTCATCCCTATATCCACCCTGAATAAATTATAGGGATAAAGCGTACTCAGCAGGCTTATATTTTCAGGAATAAAGAAGGCCATGGCCCCGACAAATAGAATCAGGGCTGAGAATATTCCCAGAACCAATGTATTGAAATTCATACCTGTCTTTTATCCAATGCCGGGCCAGCATTACACACCTGTTTTATTGGCCCTTCCTTGTATTATTACAAAGCTACCTAAATTTTGTTTAACGTCTTGTGGGAATATTGCTATTATATTTCGCGGATGAAGTCCGTAATCAGCAGAAAAACCTCCTTAAATCTTGTCAGAGGAAGGGTCTGGGGCTTGTCATAGATATCATGGTAGGCGGCTATACCTCCGAGTGTATAAAAGAAAAAGGCAGGTACATCGCGTTCCGAAAAATAGTAATGGTCTGAATTGGCTGCTGCTCCTCTTTTTTTAATAACAGGCAGGTATTTTTTTTGCTGGTTGATGCTTTCCAGCAGGCTGAATTCGGCAGGATTCAGCGTGGCATTAACGACCATCATGCCATCGTCGCCGGTGCCCAGCAAATCGAGGTTGATCATAAATCGTATCCTGGTCAGGAAGAAATAGGGATGCTCGGTAAAATATTTGGAACCAAGCAGTCCGGCTTCTTCTCCGCCAAAGGCCATAAAGAAAATGGTGTATTCAGGTTCATTGCCGGGGGTGGCGTAGTGCCTGGCAAGCTCAAGCAGCATGGAAATGCCGCTGGCATTATCGTTGGCTCCGGGGAAATACGTTTTCTTTCCCATTTTTCCCAGGTGGTCGTAATGGGCCGAAACGATGATCATCGAATCGGGCTTTGACTTTCCACGGATATAACCGATGACGTTCTGGGACTGATAATTTTTGATCAGCTTCGCGTCCAGATCAAAGCTGATTTTTTTTGTAGTAGTGTTAAATGCTTCCTTCTTCACTTTAAAGAAAGGATGACTGAACTGATTGCCCGACAGGCTGGCGGTAAGCTTTCTGTCTTCAAGCTCAATGATACAGGCCGCTTCATGAATTTTATTCAGGTATTCAATTCCCAGCTCGGTCATTTTCTGGTAGTGCCGGGCTTCGTACACAAAAACAACCCCTGAATTATTTTCAGACAGGAAGCGGCTGCGAAGGGAAGCATCGCTGAAAATCAGCGTATCCAGGTATTTAACCGGATAACTTCCTTTGCCGGAGCCGGAGATAGGATTGACAATATAATCTTTGCCGGTAACAAGAGTATGAAAATCATCTTTCAGGACAGCCTTGCCAGGAAAGGTATTGATGTCCATGTTAAAATGCTGGAAGTAGGTTCCTTTGAAAGCCTGTAGTCCGATTTTTTCAAATTCCTTCTTTAAGAACGCTGCGGCTTTTTTATCGCCCTCTTTCACATAACCTCTGCCGGCCATTTTCGGTGCGCATAACACCTTGAGGTACTTTCTGACTCTGTTCATATCCTGGGCCTGACAAAGGATGGATGATAGAACGAGAAAGAAAGTAAGAGCTGTTTTGAGGGCCATGTTGATTTTTTTCAATGGTAAGATACCGGTTGAAATCAGTATTTATAAATCAGGTAGAAGACGAGAGATCCGAGAAGGCAGCCGGTACTATTGGCGATCACATCATTGATCTCGACCGACCTTCCTGGAATTATTTCCTGCAGAAGCTCAAGCACCAGGCTGTAGCCGAAACTGAAAAGGAAAGCAAGCCTCGCGGCATTGAAACGAAGAAAAAGAGAAGTGTATTGTTTGGTGAAGCCGATGGTCATCAGGAAGACCAGTACGCTGAAGACAAACAGGTGGGCGAAGCGGTCGAAGCTGAGCAGATCCCAGATGGAAAGATCCGGCATGGATGCTCCGGGTGTTAAGGTAACAGCCAGGATCAGTACCGCCCATGCAATGGTAAAAAGGTTGTAACGCAGGATCATGGCGAAGATTTTTGCGGTTCCGGCGATTACCGGAACCGCGATGTATTATTGTCCGATCAGTTTCTTGTAATCATCCACTGATAAAAGCTGATCTACTTCAGCTTTGTTCTTCAGACTGACTTTAATGACCCATCCTTTTCCATACGGATCGCTGTTCACCAGCTCAGGATTGGATTCCACAGAGGGGTTAAGCTCCAGCACTTTTCCGCTTACCGGCATGAAAAGATCCGATACGGTCTTCACCGCTTCCACCGTTCCGAACACTTCGTGTTTTGCCACATCACTTCCCAGGGTATTGATGTCCAGGAAAACGATATCGCCAAGCTCTTTCTGGGCAAAGTCTGTAATGCCGATAAAAGCCATATCGCCTTCAACCCTGATCCACTCATGTTCCTGAGTATATTTCAATTCTTTTGGAAAGTTCATAGTCCGATTTTTTTAAATGAACTGCAAAGTTAAAGGATTAAGTGAAAAAGGCAATCGCTTATTAGTCCATAGTCGACAGTCTATAGTCCACAGTAAAACTACGGAAGCTGATATTGAATCTTGTTAACTGTGGACTATAGACTATTGACCGTGGACTGGTTAACTCAGTGTAAACCGCACCTGTAAACCGAAAGCGGTGGTGGCACGGCGGAAAGAGCTTGAAATTCTGGGTGCATTGATCTGCCTGTCGAAATAGAACTGCAGAGACACCCGCTGGTTGATCTGATAGTTGACCGTGGGTTTAAGCTGAAAGTTCAGGTTTCCAGCCGTCAGCGTACTGATGCCGTCCAATTTCCGCTGAATGGTTTTAGTGTCGTTGATCGTGAGATCTACTCTTACGATCAGCTCATTCTTGAGAACCACTTTAGGTGGTCCGGTAAATGGAATGGGAACATTGCTGCGTGTAAGGCCAAGACCGACCACGAGTCCATTGGTGATCTGCTCCTGGATCTGCGCGTTCGACATACCAAGGATGAGTGAACGGTCACGTTTATATTCAAGTTTTCCGGTTATTTTTCCAGTCGTACGGAAGTTGATTCCCAGGAAGGGTGCAAATTTTTCTATGATGCTGACCTGGTCGATGATGTACAATGGAATGTATTGTCCATCCTGATTTTTTATAAAAGCAGCCTGTGCCTGGCTTGGATCCTGATTGGCCTGTATCGCACTGGCGTCATAAGCCAGCGAAGAGGTATAGCTGCTGATGCTATATAAGCAGCTATAGCTGTGGGTGATATTAAAGCTCGGGAATAGCTTCGCCAGTTTTTTGATCCGGGTAAGCCCTGAGAAATCCAGCCTCCAGTTGGGCAGCGGTATATTCTGGAAAGCTCCCAGGTGTTGCTTGGAAGGATCCCGGTGCGAATAGGCTGACAGGAATGCAGGGATCAGCACATCCTGGGAATTCAGACTATAGCCATTCGGGTTATCAAGCCGGGATCGTATAATGGTTCTGTCGGCAGAAAAATTATTAAAGGCAGCCGATGCATGAGGATCTTTTGAGACGCTGTCTTTATTATGCGGCTTTCCGCGGAACGCGCTTCCGATGGCAATAAAGCTCATAGTAAAGCTTCCCGTTCTTACAGGACTCTCCGATACAAAGTCTGTAAACGCAGGGTCGATCAGGTGATTGGGGTCAATCCTGAAAAGCTCTTTATACTGAGAAGTCGTATTTCTCTGCGCATCGATCTGGATCTTCATGTCCTTGATGGGCTCAATGGTAGTTCTGGCATTGAAGGTAATATTCTTCATCCTTGTGAAAGGAGAGTTGAGCGCCCTGCTTTGCGACATATAACCGTGTTCGGCTGCCCTGAATCTGAAATTGGCATCCTGAGATCCGAGTATAAACGGAAGCAGCACACCGGCATTGTTGAGGTGCCGGTCGGTTCCGAAGTAGTTGACTTTAGGCAGATATCCGGCCAGGCCCAGACCCTGGTTCAGCTGATAGGTGAAGTTAACCGACTTGACGCACATCAGGCCCCGCATCAGGGATTTGAGTCCGTTCCTCTCTGGTTTTTTTAATTTTTGTACGGTGTCTTTCTTGGCTTGCGGTCCTTTAATCGGCGGCGGGGGATTGTTGATGGCCTTCAGGAACTTCACTTTGTTGTAGAGCTTTTCCAGGTTGATCTTTCCGTTCAGGGACATGTCCCTGGTGTTCATGACCGTATTGCCCAATGTGTCTCTCAATCCCAGAGCGCCGGAGGTCCATGTGTAGCCCGCAGAGTAGCGGGTATCGGCACTGAGCCAGTCGGTGAATGGAAGCTTATCCAATGGTACTTTGTAATTGGCGCCGATCGTCTGGTTGTAATTTTTTACACGGCCCAGCTTCTCCAGATTGCTGATGACGGAATCTTTGTATTGCTTTTTGTCGATCTCCGGATCGCGGCTGGGCTCATCAATTACCCCCGCAGCAGTTGCATTGTAATCCACCGAAAGGCTCTTGGTGAAATTCCAGATCATACCGTAGTTACGGGTAAAGGTGAAGGCCTTTTCGAACAGAGGATCCTGTACACCTTCGCTGAGCGGATTTCCCTGGAAGTACTCCGTGCGCGTGAATCTCCGGTCCAGGTCGGTGCGGAAGGTGATCGAGCTTGGCAGGAAGGTGAAGTTGATATCCTTGATCAGCTTCAGATACGGCGACTTTAGCCAGCCCACATTTTTAAAGGGCTCCCAGTTCTTCGGACTGGCGTTATAGGCGTACCCAAGCCCGGCTTTGTAAAAGCGCTGGTTGTAATTTTTTAAATTGATGTTATGCCTTTCCGTCTCGCTGTAGGCGGTCGTCAGGTTCAGGTTCTCGATATCGTAGATATGAGGCTTCGCATCTTTTTTCGTTTTGACTTTCTGAATGCCGGTAAAGTTGATACTTCGCCGCCGGGTATCGTCGATCGTAAAGCTCTTATAAAGCTTTCGCTGATCCGCATCCGAAATATTATTCAGCGTGGTTTTGAGGAGCACGTCGGGATTGAGCGGATTATATTTAGGAGCGATATCGCTCTGGTCGTAGCTGATGTACATCGGTAATTTAATGCCCAGCTTGGAAGGAATAAATTTATCCAGCGAAAGGTTGGAAGAAACGCCCCATTGCGTAGTAAAGTTTCTGCTTCTTTGAGAGACACGCTGGTCCAGACTTCCAAAGCCTGGCGTCGTATATTTCATGGAGGCATTCAGCGTGCCGAGGTCGGCCAGTTTAATATTCAGCTTACTCGCCGTGGCTTCACCGGCATTTTCGATGAAGTCGGTCATGCGCAGCTCATCCGCCCAGATACAAAGTGTCTTCGCTGTTTTATCATTGTCGAGCGGGTTTCTCAAACCGATCATCACTCCCTGCACCGCGCTTATGTCGGGCACGCCGCGCACCCGGATGATCTTTCCATTCAGAGGGTAAACGAAATCGATGCCTTTGTTGTAGCCGGCATTATCCCGCATTACCTTTACAGCAGTCAGGTCTTTGATCGCTATTTCAATTTCATTTTCTATCCGCCAGATCTGATTTTCGTCGGTAGAATTTTTCGGATTGGTGAAGAAGAGGGGCACTTCGATCTCATAGTAATTCTGATTAAAGTCAGTGCCAAGTCTAAGGAAGGCATGCACGGATCCGTCGGTGTAGTTGAAATCATTTTCAGCATGCAGGAACATCCGCACCTTTCCATAGTTAAGCAGGTCAAGGTTTACATTTTTGTAAACGCCCCGCGCTTCACCTTCCGCCAGGTTATCAATACATAGCTTCAGCGATTGCTCGTTCAGTCTCCGGTTATTCTGCGCTCCGATATCCCGGTCGCGGTAGAAGCCCGGAGGAAGCACATAAGGTGCGCTGGTAGCAGATCCCTGTCCGTTTTCTTCGATGTTGATAGTCGAAACCACAATGTTGGCTGGGAAAGGCTCGGGGTTAATCTTAAACGTGGATTCGTTAATGTCGTCCTGCTGATATACTCTCCACTGGTTGGATACAAGCTGGAACTGAGCCATTCTTATCACGATCGGATCCACGAAGCCGGTCATGTAGGCACGGAAGAAACGGATGGATTTATAGCCACTGATATTTCCAACCACGCTGTCCGGAAGCCTGATCGGGATCCTGAACTGATACCAGGTTACATTGTCCCCATTGATCGAAGAGGTCTCGCTGCTGACAATATTGTTTTGTCCGACCACAAACTGATTGGGGTCAATATTGATCTTGTATTCATAATATTCTTCAATGTTGTTGATGGTATTGTCGCCATTGAGGTCTTCGTTGTCGGGATAACTGGAGCTTGCCGGCGTATACGGACCGTTCGAACTGATCGGGGAATTGTTTTCAAGTCCGTTGAAGTATTTGTAACGCTCCAGGATGCTGTAGTTGTTGTCGTCGGCCTCGTTTCCAAGGAAGTATTTGAAGTCGTCACCCGATACATCCTGTAAGAGGGAGTCATAGGCAGCCGGAGTGATAATTCCTTTGCTCAGAAGGTTGCTCAGATAGTTCTTAAAATAATTTGCTTCATCGCCGTCTTTTAATCCGTCAAGGCCTATATCCTGCTTGTCCCTGGCACCCGGCGTATTGTCAAAGGCATTTGTGATGAACTGTTGTGCCGTGGCAAGCCCCCATACGGTTCGTCTCACTACGTCAGCCGTGTCGCCCAGGGGCAGGCCGTTTTCGAAGTCGTGGTTGTTGTTCTTCATGACATCCTCCGAAATACTTCCCAGGTTAAAATAGAGATGTCCTTTGTTGTTGAGCGAAACCATCTTGTTCTGGGCGGTATTCGCATGGAGCGGCAGGGTATTGAGCTTTCGTTCCGAAGTCTGGTTTCGGGTATCCTTCAGGTAGGGATCCATCATCCAGAATTCGATGTACTGGATATTGGCATTGTCGAAGTCGATATCGTTCCGGATTTCGCGCGTCATCGCACCCCAGTTCTGGGAAGGGTTGGGAAGATGTCCGTGCTGGTCCAGGTTCGGATTAAAATTATAAGGACCTCTTTCCTGTGGGAAATAGGCGAGGTCGAGCGTAGGCTCATTGGTGGCTACGATCTGCCGGTCCCTGTTCGGGAAAACTTCCTGCTGCCCCACAACCCTGTTGTAGTGGTTGTCCGTGATACTGTCGGTGATGCTCTTCGGTTTTCCGTCTCCCGATTGTCTGTAGAATACGTTGTCGATGCTGTACCAGGCAAGCCTTGCTCTGCGGTAAGCATAGTCAAGGCTATCCGAAGCGCTTTCCGCGTATCGTCTTGGCGTTCCGCCCAGTCTCCATTTGGTAGGCAGCCTGGTGAAGTCGTAAGGTGTTTCCGCTCCTTCAAAGTCGTCAATAAAGGAAGTTCCGTTGGTTCCTTTGTTGATGACTTTAGCGTGGCCCGGCAGGAGCTGGGCGAACTCCCCGTTGAAGTTGATCGAAGAAGGGGCCTTGGTCTGGATGACAGGAAGCTTGTCCACCAGCTTCGTGATGAACCTCGATTCTTTCTGATAGGTAGCATCAATGCCCCAGATGGTATTTCTGGAAGGCTCATCGCCGATGTTTACGCGGGTGATCTGCGGAGCTTCCTGCTGGTGCAGTATCGTGGCGCCGAGCAAAAGGTCCCGGCTCACTTTGTATTCAAAGCGCGTACCCATAAATGATTTCCGCCGGAAATTAAAAAGATCCTGCTTCTCAAAACGTATCCTGATCTCTTTGCCCGACTCCAGCACGCCCTGATTCAGGATCTTCAGTTTTCCCATGTTGTAATCGATCGTGTAGTCGGTGTTCTCCACTAATGGGGTACTTCCTGCCAGTACAGTAACCGAACCGGGAGCGATGTTAATACCCTGTAAGGCAATTTCGTTCGAGTTGGAGCCCTGATATTTTCCTCTCAAAAAATATTTGTTCTTGGAAGCGATCTGCATCGCGTCGCTCTGTGTGGAATCGTAAAGTTCGGTGAAAACATATTTCGCCCGCAGGTTATCTTCCGTGCCTTTGATGAAGTGTGTGTCAAGGGCCTGCCCCAAAGGCTCCAGCACAGGGAAGATGATCCTTCCGTTTTTGGAATCCACCGTTACGCCCTCGATGTAGTCAAAGTTACCATCGCCCGGCGGGTCGTTATTCGGATTCAGTCTGTCCAGTCCGACGAGGCGGAGGATAGGAACATTTTTAGTGTTCGTTCCTTCCTGCAGGTTGGGAAGGTCGGCGCCGGTAAGGTCGTTCTTGTAAATGACGCGCATCTGGAAATTATCCCTGGTAAGCTGCGTGGGCGCCACCTGATAAATATTTTTCATCATCAGATCCCAGGTAGAAAGGTGGGTCTTGATGGTGGAGGGCTTCAGCATCTTCAGGATAATCACCTCCTGGTCGTGGCGGTTGTTATAGTCGCCGTTCAGCTCGCCGACTTTATGGGTTACTCCGTTCAGTGTATATTCGAAGGCTACGCCCAGCACCTCGTCAGGCCTCAGTGGGGTAGTCAGGGAAATGTAGCCCAGGTCGGCATTATAGGTATATTCGTTGGCGGTCAGCTTTCTGGCGCGTTCAATGATTTCATAATCCGTGCCTCGTACGAAGCCTATCCCCGAAAGCTGCGTTCCTACCAGGTTCGGATCTCTGAAATTGTATACATCCGTGAAAACATTGTTGATGAGATTCGCGGTGGAGTCCAGGGTTTTCGGGTTGAAAGGATTTCTGAGCGAGTTAGGGTTCTTGGCCTGATTGGTCTGGTCGATCTGCGCTTCCCCCAGATCCAGGTATGCAACCATGTTCCGGAGTGTGGTGGTATTATTGGTACGGTTGGTAATATAAACTTCAAGACGGGTGATCTTCACTCCCGAAGTGATAACGGGTAAGGTGCGCAGGGAGCGCTCGTAATTTTCTCTGAAAAAATGGGCCAGGAAGAAATGCCTGTACAGATCGTAATTGTCCATCTTCACTTCAAAATCCCTGGATTGCGCGCCGCCCTGGATTACCATTTCCTCTACTTTACCTCGCTGGCTGGCCATAAGGGCGGTGGCAGTTAGCCGCCCGAACTGCAGCTTGGTTTTCACGCCGAACAGATTCTGAGCTCCGGAGATCAGGGTGCTGTTAAGGGGCATGCTCACGGTACCGGCTTC
>JBJMLY010000571.1:0-28088 GCA_045805025.1 Cytophagaceae bacterium
GTATATCGGCTTCTTCGACCAATACATTTCCGCTGTTGTCAGAAGAGTAGCGATACGCTTCTTTGCTGGACGGTATCGCAACGAATCCTTCCAGCTTATTACCGCTAATCTGGAAAGACACATGAGAATTGCCGCTGTTTTGAACACCTCCGAAAAACAGATCCGCTCCATTGACGGAACCTGAATAATTAATAAGCACATTCAGACTTCCTTTGTGAGTCGCGATCTGCCGGTTTTTGCTCTGCCTGGCATTACCGTTGGCCGCAGGTTTCAGATTTGCCCTGAATTCATCAACTGTACCGATTTTTTCCTGGGCAAAGGCCGAAAGAATAGTCGCAAACTGCAGACAAACCAGACTAACGAGCAGCCTGGTACCTGATAGCAGGCTTTGAGGGTGGTGAACATTGAATTTGGATTTATTCCAGTATGTCGAAACAAATCCAGACTCCATTTTGAAAAAGAGAGAGAGTTTTTTCATAATAAAGGGTTTTTTTTGGATTTATAGCGGAAAAGTAGAGCGAAAAATGTAATGAAGTAAATTTTATATTAAAAAAACAATAAAATATTACACTCAAATCACTTTAAATGTCGAATAATATACCTTATTGATTTTTAATTAAATAATTGATAATAAGTAATTTATCAATACAACTGAGGGTGTTGTTTCCTATAATAATTACTTTAAAAACAATCACGATCGAAGTTGGAAGGGGGAAGAATAATGAATTGTTTAAAGAAATTAAGGAAACATTCCCCACTTCCCATCTGTCACTTCATGCTCTATGGTAATTAAAGTGGGTACCGAGGTATACACAGGTCTTTCAACCAACAATAAATCAATATTTTATATTGGATTTATAATATGAAATCAATCAAGTTTTTTATCCATGTAATCATGGGAAATTATCAATATTTTAATAATTAATTGATTTATTTATTTAATCCCGGTTAGATTCATTCAATAAACCCAAAAAACTACTCAAAATATGAAAAAACTAACTGTTTGGATCCCGCAACCTACGCTATGGGATTTAATTTTCTCCCGGATCGGAAGAAAATTCAACGTTTATCGTATCGGGCTGCTTACTGCCTTCTTTATGCTCACAATGATGAGTAATAAGGTGTACAGTCAGGCTTCCAATTTCGGGGTGAACCTGGCCGGATTGGAATTCGGTGATGGCCCGGGCGGCAGTTATACTGCCCCTACTGCAGCAGAACTCGATTATTATAAAGCAAGAGGTATTAAGTTAATACGCCTGCCTTTTATGTGGGAGCGTGCTCAGCCAAGCTTGAATGGAGCACTTGCCTCCGCGTATATGGGTCAGATCGATGGTGTTATTGCCGCTGCAAAAACCCGGAGCATGTCCATCATCCTGGATGTCCATAACTATTGCCGTTACAACAATCAGGTAATAGGACAACCGGGAAGCGGTGTAACCAACGCGCATTTTGCAGACTTGTGGACAAAACTTGCCACGCGTTATGCAAACGAGCCGACTGTTTACGCTTTTGACTTAATGAATGAGCCGAGTGAATTAGGAGGTGCCTCCTGGTTTAACAGTGCACAGGCGGCCATCAATGGTATCAGAACCGTTGATAACAGCCACATCATCATGGTCGAAGGTGATTTCTGGTCGCATGCCGATGTATGGGTTCAATACAATGATAACCTTAAAAACCTGGTGGACCCTGCTAATAAAATCATCTATCATGCACACCAGTATTTTGATTCTGATGGATCCGGAACTTATTCCAACAACACCATGGCGGGAAACGGAAAGAATGTGAACTCCGGAGTAAATGCCGTTTCGCCCTTTGTAAATTGGCTTAACACCAATAACAAAAAAGGCTTTATCGGTGAATATGGAGTGCCGAATAATGCCGATGTAGCGAACTGGAATCAATTGATGGATAACATGCTGGCTTATCTGAGTGCAAATTGTGTAGGCGGAACCTATTGGGCCGGCGGTCCGTGGTGGGGAAATTATATTCTAAGCTGCGAGCCTGATCCAATAACCAACCCAGACAGACCCGTGATGGCAACCTTGAAGAAATATGTAAATTTCACGGGATCCTGCGGAACAACACCTCCTGCCAATACACCCCCAACCGTGAGCTTAACCTCTCCTGCCAATGGCACAACCTATACCGCCCCTGCTTCTGTGGTGATCAGCGCCAATGCATCGGATGCCAACGGAACGGTATCAAAAGTAGATTTCTACAACGGTAGTACGCTGCTTAATTCTGACCTTACTGCTCCTTATTCTTTTACATGGAGCAATGTGGCTGCAGGAAATTATACCATTACGGCTAAAGCAACCGATAACGCAAATGCCGTAACAACTTCTACTGTTGTAAATATCGTAGTGAATACTGCGCCAGTTGGAAACCAGGCGCCAACTGTCAGCATTACTTCACCGGCCAATGGAACAAGCTTCACCGCTCCTGCTTCCATTACCATCAATGCATCTGCTTCTGATGCGGACGGTACTGTCTCTAAAGTAGATTTTTATAACGGGACTACATTGCTGAATTCAGATGTTAGCGCACCGTATTCATTTGTATGGAGTAATGTAGCGGCAGGAAATTATACCATCACTGCTAAAGCCACGGACAATGCAGGTGCTGTTACATCAACGTCCGTCAATGTAACCGTAACTACATCCGGAGGAACGAATCAGATTCCGGTAATAAGTATTACTTCGCCCGCAAACGGAGACAGAAGCTTTACAGCCCCGGCCTCGATTACCATCAATGTGAATGCTTCCGATCCGGATGGTTCTATTGCCAAAGTTGATTTCTATAATGGAAATACCTTACTCGGTACGGTCACATCCGCTCCTTACACCTATGTCTGGAACAATGTACCCGCTGCTTATTATCAGATCGTCGCTAAAGCAACCGATAACAGCGGCGCTACGGCCATTGCTTCTTCCAACATCGCTGTAAATCCGGGTACAGGAAATCAGGCACCTTCCGTGAGCATTACTTCACCTGCTGGCGGAGCTGGTTTCACGGCTCCTGCCTCCATCACCATCAATGCCAATGCTTCCGATGCCGATGGTACGATTTCCAAAGTGGACTTCTATAATGGAAGCACTTTGTTAGGTACTGATCTCACGGCCCCTTACTCTTTTACCTGGACAAACGTAGGCGCGGGCTCGTACACGCTTACTGCCCAAGCAACCGACAATGCCAATGCCGTTAGCACTTCGGCGGGTGTCAGCATTGTGGTCAGCAATACACCGCCTGCAAATCAGGCTCCTTCCGTAAGCATCAGTGCTCCGGCAAACGGCGCCTCATTCACAGCACCTGCATCAGTAACCATTACTGCCAACGCCAGCGATGCCGACGGAACAGTTTCAAAAGTGGACTTCTACAATGGAGCGACACTGCTGGGTACCGATCTCACAGCTCCATATTCTTTCGTCTGGACAAACGTAGCTGCAGGCTCGTATACACTTACCGCTAAAGCCACCGACAATGCGAATGCCGTTACAACTTCGGCTGCTGTCAGTATTATAGTAAGCAACACGCCTCCTCCTGCGAATCAGGCTCCGGCGGCAAGCATTACTTCGCCCGCGAACGGTGCCAATTTTACAGCGCCGGCTTCCATCGTGATCAATGCCAGCGCTTCAGACGCAGACGGCACAGTTTCAAAAGTTGATTTTTATAATGGAGCAACACTGCTCGGAACTGATGTCAGCGCCCCTTATTCTTTTACCATCTCCGGCGCAGCAGCTGGCAGCTATTCCCTGAAAGCGGTAGCTACCGATAATGCAGGTGCAACAGGCTCATCTGCTGTTGTCACTGTAACCGTGAGTAATGGAAGCACGACCGTCGGCATAAACGGACCTTCCTGCGTGAATCAGAATGTGGCAACCAGCTTTACGCTGACCCCGGAAGCCGGATTCGCAAGTTCTTCCTGGTGGACAACCGGTGAGGCTACTGTCGTGGCAAGCGCGGACGGCAAGAGCGCCACAATCACTTACTCCAGCAATGCATCGGGTGCAGTAACCATAAGTTGTGGCGTTAATTACAACAACGCTCCATGGTATAAGGAATATACCAAAACCATTCAGATTGGCGGATGTGCTGCTCCAAGATTCGCCCTGGCAGACATGCAGGAAGATGTAACGGCGGCCCCAAATCCTTTCATGGATCAGACAACAGTCTCTGTAAAGACCGGTGATAAGATACTTTCCATACGTCTTTTTGATATGAACGGCAGAGAGCAGATGAACTCGGGAAATATTGATCTGGAGCAGATCACCCTGGGCGCAGAGCTTAAGACTGGCATTTATATACTTCATGTTGTTACTGAAAGCGGAACGCTGAACAAGCGAATTATCAAAACGGAGTAACTGATAATTTTCCCTGTTATTAAGGAGCTGGCCCTGGGTCAGCTCCTTTTTTTGTTGCTGATCCGCCCTGCCGTTTGCGGAAATTAAAGCGGTTTTAAAAAAATGGTATGAAAATGGATGCACGAAAAGAAATACTATTTAGTATCTTCATACAGCAAACGCTATTTTAACTTATGATCAGAATCCTGCTTTTTATCTTATTATTACTAAGCTCTTTCTCCCTGCTGCACGCACAGAATTATACTCCTCGTAATATGGGCCCAGCCATTAATTCTCCCGACAACACCGATGCCTACCCTGCCATTTCTCCTGATGGAAGATTCTTTTTCCATTCCAGAGACGGAAGTGCAACCAAGGGTAATTACGATATTTTTTACTCAGAACTTCTTCCCGATGGCACATGGTCGGAGTCTGTACCGGTCGATGAGCTGAACAATGCTGAAAAGAACACCGTGTATTACATCTATCCCGATGGCAATACGATCCTGATCGAAGGCATTTATGGTAAAGAGCCCAGCATTAATGGGGTATCCAGAAGCACCCGTACGGCAACCGGCTGGAGCATTCCCGAACCATTGGAGTTTGAAGGCTCGCCGGAATGGGGTAACCACAGCGTCTCGCTCTCCCTGGACGGAACTAAAATGCTGATGTCGCTCGGCCAGGATCTGCATGTTTCTTTCCTGAAGGAAAATGGTACCTGGTCAAATCCCCAAAAAATACCGGACAATATAAATACCAGCAACATGGAATATACGCCCTTCCTGGCCAACGACGATAAAACCATGTATTACTCCAGCCAGCGGCCTGACTCCTACGGCCTCAACGATATTTACAAAACTACCCGCCTGGACGACACTTGGCTAAAATGGAGTGAGCCGGAAAACCTGGGTAGCAGGATCAATTCAACATCCTGGGAATCGTTCTTCTCCATCGGTGCCAAAGGAGATTATGCGTATGTGTATAAGCTGGATATCGGCAACGGAGATATTATGCAGATTGAACTTGAAAAAAAGAACAAACCACAATCGGTCGTGCTTGTCAAAGGAAAAGTTTACAACGCAAAAACAAATGAGCCCATCGCAGCGGCCATCCATTATGAAATTCTTCCGGAGGGCAGCGATGCCGGTACCGTCAATACAAGTCCCAAAGAAGGTGCCTACAATATTATCCTTCCCTACGGCAAGCAATACGGTTATCATGCAAGAGCCGAAGGGTTTCTGGGCGTTAATGAAAATATGGATCTCTCCGAAATAAACGATTACAAGGAGATCACTCAGGATCTGTACCTGATCCCTATTGAGGTGGGACAGTCCATGAAGCTGAACAATGTCTTTTTCGTGCAGGGCAAACCTGAAATGCTGAAATCTTCTTATCCTGAACTGGACAGATTAGCCAAAATACTTCAGGATAACCCGACCATCGTTATCGAGCTGAGCGGACATACCGATAATCAGGGCAGCGCCGATCTTAACATGCAGCTTTCGGTAAGCCGGGTAAAAGCGGTGAAAGATTATCTGGTTTCAAAAGGAGTTAAAGAAGACCGCATTCTGGGCAAAGGATATGGCGGTACAAAACCTGTAGCCAGTAACGACAGCGAACAAACGAGGAAGCTCAACCGGAGAGTGGAATTTACCATTTTGAAAAAATAGAAAATATATAGCCGATAAGTCTATGCCACGATATACCATTTACTCTGGTCGTCCAAAGCATATGATAAGCCATTGCTCATGAGATGAACTTCCCTGCCCTCCTTTTCATCGTAAGAGCACTTCTTCTCATAGATTCTTACTCCATTATTGTCGCGGGTAAGATAAGAGATCAGCGAATTCATTCCCGGACCGATTTCATTCAGCCATTGTCCTTCGCTTTCCCGGATAAATGCATGACTCATAGATTTCCAGT
Organism: Cytophagaceae bacterium; assembly: GCA_045805025.1. Classification (GTDB taxonomy): domain Bacteria; phylum Bacteroidota; class Bacteroidia; order Cytophagales; family Cytophagaceae; genus DATMOV01. The sequence goes on from JBJMLY010000571.1 coordinate 6,267, forward strand.
TTTACCGTATTTTTAACAATATCTGGGGCAAACTGGTTCTGCCCTTCCTATTTGTATTGGTTTTGTTGTGGAATTTAAATGGAATGGGTTATCTTGAAAGAAAAAGACTATGCAGGAACTAATCAAACAAATATCTGAGAAAACCGGAATATCTCCCGAGCAGGCAAAAGCTGCCGCTGAATCTGTAAAAAGCTATCTGACCAGTAAGCTGCCAGAGTCGCTGCACGGCCCGCTGAACAGCGCGCTGGATGGCGCCAAGGTACCTGATATGTTTAGCGATAAGCTGGACACATTCAAGGACAGAGCCAACGAAATCAAGGATCAGGCTTCTGATAAACTGAAGGACCTTGGCAAAGACGCCAAAGGCATGATCGATAAATTGTTTTAGTATTTTTTTAAAAATTGATAGAACCTATAAGGCTTCCAAAATCTTATAGGTTCTATTATTTTAATATCAGCCGGTTTTTAATTCCCAGCGGTGTAATCTCCAGCAGCCCTCTTTCTCCGGCTGCAGCTTTAAGCACATCGGCTGTGTTGGTGTAGAAATAATTCTCATAAAGACAGACGATATCTTTACCGCGGCGATAGAGATCCGTAATTCTAAAGCGGTCGCCAAGCTCCAGCGCTTTCATATATTCAAAAGGAAGGTGAATTTTTTCATCACGCTTAAATTCTTTCATGGAAGAAAAGGAATCCTGCAGTAAATTTCCATGACTATCCATAATGGTCAGCTCTCCACCTGCCAGGTAAAAATTCCCATCCATGCAAATCGCGGCGTTGCATGAAAAGCTCATCATGATTACTTTTTCCGCTTTACTGAGCCAGGCGGTACCCTCATCATTGATTTCAAGGCCTTGCTCGGGAAGACGGATAAAATAGCCTTCTTCCAGGCTGTAATAACTACTTCCTCTTTCATCATAGTCCTCATAGATTACTTGCAGGTAGGTGTTTTCGGGAATCTGCTTCCATAGCTCCGCAGTCTTATAGGCATTGGTTCTCTCCTCAATGGCCAGCGGATTCTCTCCGATCCCTTTGATAAGCCCGATAATCTCGTTCAGCACATCTTCTCCATACATGACAGCCACATCGTTCTGAAACATTCCAGCCAGGAACTCTTCGTTCGTGCATTGCCCGCTATTATCGTCCCAGGGACCGTTGTTCCTTCCAATCACAAAATAGTCGGAATGCAGATCGCAGTAGTTGCCGCCGGATGCGCTCCATGATTTTATAAATGCCATATCAAAAGTGTTTCCGGACAATATATGAACAAAATAGCAACACATACAACCCACGGAATTACGATAAGCTGTGAATACATTTTCATGCTTTCAGAGGAACTTTATGGAGAGATTTTTTTTTATAAAATCATCTATGAAAACATTATTATATCTGTTCATCGTCTGCGGACTTTTATCTTCCTGCGACAGCGTTCAGATTTACTCCGAATATGACCGCAGCGTTAATTTCACCCAGTATAAGACTTATGCCTGGCTGGCGACGGCTGATTCTTCGGGAAATTTTTTCAACAATCAGATCGTCAACAAGAATTTTAAATATTATGCAGATCAGGAAATGGCGGCCAGAGGTTACAGACTGGATCCTGAAAATCCGGATATTCTGCTGGAAGAGCGCATTAGTTCGCAAAAGAAATCCTATACTACGAGTACCCCTGTATACAGCTATCCTAATAATAATCCTTATAGTTATAACAGTCCCTATTACTATAATGGACGAAACTGGTACAGACCTTATAATTTCAATAATTCGCCTACTGTGATTGGCTATAATTATCAGCAGGTGGAATACAATGAAGGTACTTTACTGGTGGATGCGATTGACAGGAAACTAAATCAGCTGGTCTGGCGAGGCTGGTCTGTTGGAGATCTGAATGATATGGTAACTTCTCAGTCCGAGCTACAGGGAAATGTCCATAAGATCTTCCAGAAGTATCCCGTGCCTACCCCTCAGATGACACGTGTGAAAAAGAAATTACAGCAAGACGATCAGTATTGATCAGTACTTCCCCAAGATCGTCTTAAGATTATTTACAGACAGAATTATAAAGTCTTATCATCTCCATAAAGGGTTCTTCGTGAGTGCTGAAGTCACCTTTATATTGATTTTTAAAAGCACTGCATTGCAGCAAATAAGGTTTGATATACTTCTTCATATTGCCCGCATTGTTGATTTTATAATAGGTGCCATCGGGCATTTTTATATAAAAACGGTAAAGTCCACTGGGACCTCCTGTACTGAAAGGGGACATTCCCGGAGGGGTTGCGGGATTATACATGATGGTGTTATTGTATCCTTGCTGTGCCAGATAGACTTTTAATTTCCCATCCACGACTCTATCCGTATACCGTATATAACCATCAGGAGCATTTGCCTTGAGCGGAGTTTTGTCAATGATTTCTCCCTTCATATAGAATGTCAGAACATCGGGTACATTCTTTCTGCCTTTCAACAGTACTTTTTTCCCTGAGAGATCGGTGTATTCTAATTTATCAAGATACCCCTGTCCTGTTGTGCCGTAGCTTAATTCCTGACAATAAGTAGTATCCTTACTCGTCACAAAATAAAATTCACCTTTTTCTGTTTGTGCATTCCCTATATGGCAAGACAGCATGACGAATGAAAAAATTAAAAAATATATTGACTTCATGTTAAGGATTGGATTGGTAAAAGTTAGTGAAGATTATTCAAGATACTGATTTTTTGTTTAAAACCGGAGCATTCGGGGAAATGTGAATTCTATTAAGCAGAGAGACGCTTAGGAAATGATTGCTTATAGCTCGTTAATAAAAAAAGGCTTAGAAGTAAATCTAAGCCTTGATGTATGAGCCTCCTGTCGGAATCGAACCAACGACCTACTGATTACAAGTCAGTTGCTCTACCAGCTGAGCTAAGGAGGCTTTCTTTATTAAAGAGATGCAAAAATAGGAGTCTATTCCTTATTTCCAAAGAAGCGTCCCAATTCTTTTGTATTTCACTACAGAGATTTGATGATCTTCATCTGATCCTGAAGGCCTTTGAGCTCTTTTTCAGCCAGATTGATCTTCTCCTGCATTTCAGCTTTCAGCTTCGTTGCTGCGGCCGATCTGCCCAGAAAATCCATATTTGTTGTCCATGTATGTATATCGTGCTTAAGACTTGAAATCTTTTTATGGATGTCGCTTTCCTTTTTATGAAGCTTTTTATGCGCGTCCGGACTATTCTTAAGCGCTTCTACCTGGAGGGAAAGTTTGAGTTTTTCCTTATTCTCTCCTCCCATCTTTTCCACTCTTTCCAGGTATTTGTCGATCGCTTTGCTGTAACGATCCTGTACATTCTTGACTTCGGCTTTGGGCACAAATCCGATGGCAGCCCATTCCACCTGAATTCCTTTCAAAGCTTTTGCCTCCGGATCGGGCTCTTCTTCAGAACCGGCCAGCTGCTCGATCTTTTCAATCAGAGCCTGCTTGAGCGTTAAATTAGTCTCGTATTGCTTTTCTTCTCCTGCCACCTGCTCTCGCTTTTTCGAGAAGAAAAAGTCGCAGGCTTCTTTGAACCTTTTAAAGATCGCTTCTTTCTGCTTGATAGGCACGGGGCCGATTTCTTCCCATCTCTTCTGCAGCGACTTGAGCTCGCGGGCCGTGGTATTGAAATCCTGACTCTCCTTCAAGGCTTCTGCCTTTTCACAGAGTTCTGTCTTTAACTTAAGATTTTCTTCCTTACGGGCTTCCAGCTTTTTAAAGAACTGATCCTTATTATGGAAAAACTTCTTGCAATGCGGCCAGAATTTTTTGCTGAGTTCTTTGGTCTGAGCTTCGGTCACCATACCGGCTGCCTTCCATTCAGTCTGAAGCTTAAGCACTTCAGCGGTCTTCGCTTTCCAGTCGTCGATTCTATCTGACTCAAAAGCCGTGTAAGGTTCTATCTGGGCGGCGATAGCCAGTTTCTTTTTATAATTTTCTTCCTGCTGCTTCTTCTGATTTTCATGAAAATTAGCTCTCTTTTCATAGATCTTATCGGAAGCAGCCTTAAAGCGGGCCCATAAAGCTTCCTGATCTTCTTTAGGAACCGGGCCTATATGCTTATACTCTTCATGCAGCTGCTTCAGTTCTTTCAGAGCGGAAGGAAGATGCTGAACATCCGCCAGCTTTTCTGCTTTCTCGCAAAGCTCCTTTTTGGTTTCCAGGTTCTTTTTACGATCCAGCTCTTTGAGCTCAAAATAAATACTCCTGTTATTATAGAACCTCTCGACCAGGGCGTTATAATTATTCCACAGAGTCTGGGACTGAGCCTGAGGAACCGGACCCGTCTTTTTCCATTCTTCCTGAAGATCTTTCAGGCTGGTAATGCTGGTCGTGGTTTCTTCCAGCGCAATCAGCTCGCGAAGTTTTTCCAGTAAGGCGTTCTTGATTTTCAGGTTGTTCTCTTTCTCTTTCTCCTGATTGCTGTTGTTAAGCTTTTGCTTTTCCTTCAACTGATCGAAAAGCTTTTCAAAATTTTTGCTGGTATTATCTTTCTTGAAGTCAAAGTCAGCCTCTTCCCCTCCGTTCTCGATAAAGGCCTGTAAGGCGTCATCCCGCTCGGCAGCAGAGATATTGTCGAACTGCGATTTGAGTTCTCTGAGCAGGCTGTTGTTTTTAAAGTCCGCTTTCTCCAGGGCCTCCAGGAGCTGCTCTTTGGAGTAGGAAGAATAATCAACTTGTTGAATCTCTTCTTCGTGATGATCTTCGGCAAGATGAAGATTCTCTTTTTCTTCCGTTCCGGGTTTCGGTTCTTTATCCATTAATTCATTTATCATGGCTGACTGACTTTATGTTTTAATTTAATCGGGGATCTATCGGGTAATTGGATATCATCTTATATTTTCCTCCCATATTTTTCAGCAACTCCCGCCAGAGGTCTTCTGCCGGAATATCAAAGAGATCATCGGCTTTTGCCGAAGTGATAATCCAGGAATTATTCTTCAGCTCTTCATCCAGTTGTCCGGCTGCCCATCCTGAATAGCCCAGGAAGAACCGGAAATTCTCGGCATTCAGCTGGTGCGTATTGATCAGCTCAAAAAGCTGTTCATAGTTACCGCCCCAGAAAAGACGATCGGCAATTTCGACAGAGCCCTCTACCACTTCAGAGTTTCTATAAATAAAATGGAGGGAGTCCTGCGCAACAGGTCCGCCGGTATATAAAATTTCTTTAAAATCATTCACCTCGCTCATAACTGCATCGAGGGTAAGAACAGAGGGCTTGTTGAAAATAAAACCCAGCGTGCCATCCTCATTATTTTCACAGATAACAATGACGGTTCTTTCAAAATTCTGATCTCCCAGAAATGGCTCAGAAATAAGTATGTCTCCTTTATTAACCATTCACACTATTGTTCGGATTTGCCTGTTTAAGAAGCAAGGAACCACAAATTTATATAAGTATTTGAGATAATGTATAACAGGTGTTTATGTTATTTGTTTAACTTTAATTTTTAAACAAACTGTTCTGATTTAGTTATAAAAATTGAGTCTTATGTCCAAAAAAATCGCCGAAATCAGAAAGGAATATAAATATCAGCAATTAACAGAAAATAATGTTAATCACAATCCCTTTCTGCAATTAAAGTCCTGGCTGGATGAGGCTATCGCGTCAGAGGTTCATGAGCCTACGGCCATGAGCCTGGCAACGGTGGGAAAGGATCATAAGCCTTCTTCCCGCATCGTGCTTCTGAAAGGACTTACCGAAACCGGCCTGGTCTTTTTTACGAACTACGAAAGCAAAAAAGGGACAGAGCTTTTTCAGAATCCGGATGCCGCTATTCTTTTTTTCTGGCCCGAACTGGAACGACAGGTGCGTGTGGAAGGGAAAGTAAAAAGAACAAGCTCAGAAGAATCGACCGACTATTTCAGATCCAGGCCTAAAGGAAGTCAGATCGGCGCACTCTGCTCTCCTCAAAGCCAGGTAATTCCTGACAGGGAATTTCTTGAAAAGAAAAAAAGCGAACTGGAAAAGAAATATTCGGATACCGATGTGCCGAGACCTGAGCACTGGGGAGGCTATAAACTGATTCCATCCATGTTTGAATTCTGGCAGGGAAGAGAAAGCCGCTTGCACGACAGACTTCAGTTTACGTTGAGCGAAACAGGTTGGAAGATTGAGAGATTGGCGCCTTGAGTTAATGCACTGTGCTTAGTGCTCTGTGCTCAGGAAAATTGAGTTGGCGTCTTCGTATAATGCTTAATGCCGGGAAAGACTAAATAGGTCAAAAATAAATAACTGTGCACTGCGCACTTTGCACAAAGCACTATATTAAATCAAACAAATCCCTCACCCCCACCAGTTTCTCCCTGGTAAAACCTTCGCCATACTTTACACCGATGGCATGTCCCATTTCACGGGCCCGGGCTTCAATGAATGAGAAAAATTCAGGATCGGAAATATAGGTTTGAGGCTCTTTGGACATAGGGTCGTAGAACTGGCTCTTATAAGCTCTGATGGCTTTTTCTTTTTTGTCCCAGTATCTGCTGATATCCACTACAAAATCAGGCGTAATATGCCGATCCTGGATATAATGGTAGACCGCTTTGGGCCTCCACTCCTTCTGAATTTTATTTCCTAGTTTTGTTTCAATTTTCCGCAATCCTGAAAGGAAGCAGGCCCTTGATACCAGCTCTGATCCCCGCCCATGATCGGGATGACGATCGCTCACGGCATTTGCCAGCACAATTTCAGGCTGGTATTTTCTGATAAATCGGATCAGCTCCAGGTTATGAGTTTCATCGTTCTGAAAAAATCCGTCAGCAAACAAGGCGTTTTCTCTGACATGTATTCCCAGAACTTTAGCGGCTGCTGCCGCTTCACGATCTCTTATCTCTGCGTTACCCCGCGTTCCTAATTCTCCCCTGGTAAGATCAATGATGCCCGCTTTACGTCCTTTTGCAATAGCAGAAACAATCGTGCCCGCGCAGGAAAGCTCAGCGTCGTCGGGATGAGCAGCAAAAACCAGAATGTCTAACTTCATGAATTTAGTAGTGAATAGTGAGCGATGAGTATTGAGAATTCTTTGCCTATTGTTAACTGCAGTGGTTCCTTGGTAATTACCTTATGCGGAGCTTGCGCCCGACTCTCAAAACCGTACGGGTGGTAATTCTGTTCAATTTGCAGATTGTCCCTATCGATACTCTGTATTTGCGGCTGATGCTTCCAAGATTCTCTCCGGATCTTACCGTATGGTAAACCACCTGTCTTGCTACACGCAGGTATTCAAAATGCTCAGGGCTCAGCTTAAAGATCCTTTCGCGTAACTTGCCGGCAGGGAAGTCATACACGAATTCAGGATCGATCGGGTTCCCTTCGTAGCGGACTTCAAAATGAAGGTGAGGTCCGGAGCTACGGCCGGTGTTGCCTCCCAGACCGATGCGTTCGCCCGCTCTTACGAGTTGACCGACTTCCACCTCTTGCTTGCTGAGGTGTCCGTAAAGAGTTTCCACGCCATTATAATGCCTCAGCACGAGATAATTTCCATACCCTCCCGGATCATACATTCTGATTCTTACAATGCCGTCGAAGGCAGCCACAACCGGGTCACCTATATCAAGCTTGAGATCCGTACCATAATGCCAGCGATAGTGTCTCATACCGAATTGAGAGGTAATATAGGTCGGAGAAATCGGCATTGACCAACCGGTTCCCTGCAGGGAATCGAAAAGGGTTAAAGGCAATGTATCTTTGAAATTAGCTCCGTCGATTTTATAAGGATTGATGCTTCGGGAATCCCAGATGGAGTAATATTGTGCAATGGTAATCCAGCTTGAGTCTATCTTCAGCTGCTCTTGCGTTTCAACAACACTCAGTTCTCCCTCTTCTTCGGTGGATGTATCCTCTTCGATGTAGTCTGGCTCTTTGCGGACATCGAAATAAACAGGTTTTCCTGTATTCGTAGAGTCGGCAAATTCCTCTTCAAATAAAATTCCTGAAGTATCAGGGGCCGTGTATTCAATGGGAGGCGCCTTGATGTTAAAAAAATCTTTATTCTTCTTTTTATTGTCGGGCGGTTGAGCCAGCAGGGAATGACAGCAAAACAACAGGCATAAAAAGAAGCAATAAATATAGTTCATTCAGTCGAATTCAAATTAATGGGCAACTTCGATCGCTGCCAGATATCTTTCTGCATCCAGAGCGGCCATACATCCGGTACCTGCGGCAGTCACTGCCTGGCGGTATACGTGATCCTGCGCGTCTCCGCATGCGAACACTCCTTCTATATTGGTTCTTGAAGAACCCGGAACAGTTTTAATATAACCATTCTCATCCAGGTCCAGCCATCCTTCAAATATATCGGTATTGGGTTTGTGTCCGATCGCTACAAAGAATCCCTGAATAGGAATCTCTCTTTTTTCTCCCGTATTGGTATTTCTGATCCTGAAAGCTTCCACCTGGGTTTCACCAAGAATCTCATCGGTTTCTGAATTCCAGAGGATTTCAATATTCGGAATGCTCATTACCCTTTTCTGCATGATCAGGGAAGCCCTCATCTGGTCTCTGCGGACAAGCATATATACTTTTTTACAAAGCTTTGAAAGATAGGTCGCTTCCTCACAGGCAGTGTCTCCTCCGCCTACGATGGCTACATCCATATTTCTGTAGAAAAATCCGTCGCATACGGCACAGGCCGAAACACCGCTTCCGTTCAGGCGCTTTTCAGAATCCATGCCCAGCCATTTGGCAGAAGCACCTGTCGCGATGATGACTGTATCGGCAAATATCGTTTTTGACTGATCGATGACTACTTTATGTTTCGGACCTTTAAACTCGACGGCCGTAGCGATTCCAAAACGGATGTCGGTACCAAACCTTTCGGCCTGCTTTTTAAAATCTTCCATCATTTTGGGACCCATAATCCCTTCGGGATAACCCGGATAATTTTCCACATCATTGGTTTCCATAAGCTGCCCGCCCTGCTGAATTCCAGTATACATGACCGGCTTTAAACCGGCACGCGCAGCATAAATGGCCGCCGTATATCCCGCAGGTCCTGAACCTATGATCAAACACCCTACGCTTTCTTCTGACATATCGAAAAAATTTAATGAGTGCCGAATTTCGTTAAAATAATGGATTTTAACAACATCCTTTAGCTCAAAACAGCAATGAAATAGAAAAGTTCATTGATCCGTAAGACAAAAAAAATTGTTTTTTGTCCTGATTATTCCATATTCCATTTCCCTGTCTTATTTTTGCCAAAATTTTTAAGAATATGGCAAATACAGGAGATTTATCCAGAGGGTGTTTTATCAGATACAACAACGAGCTTGTTCAGGTGCTGGAATACGAGCATAGAACACCGGGAAACCTCAGGGCTTTCTACCAGGTGAAGATGAGAAATGTCAGAACAGGCAAACTCGTTGAGAACCGTTTCCGGGCCGGGGAGGAAATTCAATTAGTACGGATAGAAACTACCGATTTCCAGTTCCTTTATAAAGAAGCGGACAGCCTTGTCTGTATGGACACCGAAACGTTTGATCAGGTATATATTCCTGAGATCCTTTTTGGGGAGTCTGCCAAATTTCTGAAGGAAGGTATTAACGTCAAGGTCTCGTTCGACAAAGAAACTCCGGTCTATGCCGAAGCTCCTCAGCATGTTGAACTCGAAGTTACCTATACCGAGCCAGGTGTGCGCGGAGATACAGCCACTAAAACCCTGAAGCCCGCTACCCTGGAAACCGGAGCAGTAATCAGCGTACCTCTTTTTATTGAAATTGGTGAAAAGATCAAGGTAGATGCCCATCAGGGCAGTTATGTAGAGCGGGTAAAATAAAATTTCAGCTAAGAAAAATCATAAGATTTCATTGCAAAGTTGCATAGCTTATGGCTAACTTTAGGTATCCTTTCAGGATCTCATCTAAAGTACAGCCCATGAGAAAGTATCTTTTCTTCAATTACCAAAGAGTGTTTGATTACGCGGTGTTGAGCGGATTACTGGGTATTATGTTCTCCTTCTACGGGGATGTATTCTCAACCGCTACCATGCTGATCTTTTACTCTATGGCCTACGCCATTTTTCTGGACTAAGCGATTCGCCTTAGTAGAATAGTTATATTTTCAATTTTAATAGTCTCATTTTCTTGAAATTTTCTTGGAAAAGAAATAGAAATTCATTAAATTTAACTATTGACCAACTTTAATGCCCTTACACATGAAAAAACACTACTACAATTACGTGCTCGTACTCATGCTGACGATGGTGTTCACCGCTTCATCGCTTGCATACGCAGAAATGCCTGATAAAAAGCAAGGCAAACATAAAAGTCATAAAAAAGCCAAGAAGAAATCTTCAGGCTATTTTTATAATTTTCAACATTAATAAAATAAAAAGTCCCGGTAAATCCGGGACTTTTTTTATCCCGGATTATTCATTAGAAAATAATCTTTCATTAACATACCAACGAAATCAAGAGATAGCTTTTTCATTCTATTGAACCCAAATGGTTATTTTCTAATGAGGGATAAACCCAATTAATGCAGATAGTTCGGCTCATGCTTCGCCTCCTACTGCATAATTTGGGTTTATCATTTCAGCTCACTCATTTTAGCCGTATAGTTTCTGATAATTCCTGTCGTTGTGCTGTCGCTGTCATAAACACTGTACCAGCCCTGCTGCTCGTGCGGTGGATCTCCCAGAAAAGGATCTCCGGCTTTCCAGTATCCTCCATAAGGCTTTTTAGGTCTTCCCTCGCCTGCCCAGGCCCAGAAGTTAACCCCGGCAACCGGACTTCCCGATTTAGCGGCAATATAGACCTGATCAAACACTGAGCTATAATACTGATCTTTCATCGCTGTAGTCGCGGCGGGATCGAAGCTTCCCTTGTCCCGGGCCAGACCGAATTCCTCTACCACCATGGGCTTTCCCATCTTAATGGATTTCTGCACATGATCGTTGAAGTACATCATCATTTTCGATTTAGCTTCTTCAAAAGTCTTACTGCTTTTTGCCGGATCATACCAGCCCCAGTTCTGCACCCAGATATGTACTGTCGCATAATCGATATTTTTGCTGCTGTGATTTTTAACAAAATCCACACCGGCTCCTTCAGGTGAAGGAGTTTCTCCTTCGCAGCCCGTAGAAACCAGGTGATTCGGATCAAGGGATTTGATAAGTGCTGAAGTGGAATCGATCCATACATTAAAATCGGTCGTATTGCCGGCACCTCTGGGCTCGTTCCCGAGCTGCCATGCCATAATCGCCGGATCGTTTTTATAATCAAGTCCGCTGTATGTGTTTTTTCTGGTTACGATCATTCGCACAAAATCATTGGCCTGCTTCACGGCATTCTTATTGGAATAAAACTGCGCTGTATATTTCTGAACCACATCCCAGCTTCCTCCAGGATGCGGAGGCGGGTAAGGAATATTTCCTCCACCGTTCCACTGAAGGTATTGGGCCATCCCTCCGGACCACTGCCAGAAATCATTAAGCACCACGATCGCCAGCATTTTCCTTTTACCCATCTCGCTCAGAAGAAAATCAAGTCCGTCAAGCAGGTCTTTGTTATAGACGCCGGGTGAAGGCTGCATGGAAGGCACAATTCGCCAGGGTTCTGTATCCGGGCCTTCACTGCCGGCCAGGATACGGAGGTTGGTAATGCCCAGCGCTTTCATTTTATCCAACTCTCTCAGGAGTCTTTCACGATCGCCGCCAGGTCCCTTCGAGGCAAGGTTCATGCCCTCCCAGAAATTGGTGCCCAGGTAATAATAAGGTTTGCCATCCAATTCAAAATGCGTTCCTTTCACTTGCACAAAAGGTGAAGAACTGTTCACTGTTACAGATGAATCCTTACTTTTTTCTGCGCCGGACTGAGGCCCTGAACAGGAAAAGAAGAAAGGCAGAAGAGCTAGAATTAAAAAATGCTGTCTTTTCATACGTTATTGTTGTTTGATGGGAGGAAGATCGAATGCTGCAGCGTTGTGGTCGAAATTACCTTTATGAGAACCATCGCAGAAAGGTTTGTTCTTTGAATGTCCGCAACGGCACAGCGATACTGAGGTTCTGCCCCCAAGACCATAAGGTTTGCCGGAAGTATCTGTTATTTCAAAATCGCCCTCTATATGCAATGATCCATTGCTCTTTACTGTAATTTTAGTTTTAGACATAGACAATTTTTTTAGAAGTATAAAGTTTAGGTACTAGGAATGAGGTATAAGATTGTGAAAATAGGGAACCAGGGCTAATAAAAAAAACATCATGAATGAAATCTACTTAACCATTTTAACACATCCGAATCATGAGAAATTTTTTGTCCATTCTGTTTTTAGGCTTCACAGTGACCCATGCATGGTCTCAGTCAGCATCCATTGTTAAGCTTAGTCCGCAGCATTTAGGAGTGAACACCATTAATATTACCTGGGAAAGAGCCTCTTCTCCATACTCCAAAACAAGCTTAAACATTTCACCTTCCGTTACCTATTACGACCGGGTTAATTATTTGGGATCATCAGAAAAAGTGTCAGGAGGCGGGTTGGAAGTGGGGAAAAAATTATATGTATCCAAAGTTGATTCCTCTGCTCCCATGAAAGGATTCTATGCCTCCGGCTCTATATCCTATGGATATTATTCGGCGGATTATCAGAGAGGCGATGACAGCAGTTATATTTATAACACCGGATACGGCAATCATACCGCTTATACCAGCTCCGGAAAATTTTATCACGAAAACATTCAAAGGATCGGAGCCGATGTTTTTATTGGATTTCAGTTTCCGATAAAAAAAGTCTTTTACATCGATACCTTCTTTGGAGCAGGAATGAGGTATGGAATTTCGTCTCTGGGGCGCAATAGTAACTATAACTATAGCATGATTGACCTGGCCTACTCGGGCATTGTTCCGAAAGCAGGGATCAAGATCGGCTTAAAGCTCTGATTGCATATCGATGAACCAGAAGCCATGCTCCTGCTTCATGCCGCTTTCAAGCTCATAAACTTTGAGCACGCTCTCTCCCAGTTTCAGCCTTATTTCCTGGCTGAACAGAGGGCCTGCAAATGTGAAGGTGTGAAACTCGCCATTCTCTCCGCAGGGATCTATTTCCGGAGGAAAGCTTCTGACGAGCTCTTCATCGATCACTTTTCCCAGGACATGTTCACCCAGGAGTCTGCTGTCGCAGCAGCAGATCCTGGTTTTAAATCCCAGATCGATAAACTGATTGATCAGTACTCCTGTCGGAAGTTTCCATAAAGGATACACACCATGCATCTGATATTTATGCAGAAGTGTTTCCCGGTAAGCACGGAGATCTTCCAGGAAAATATCTCCGAAGATTACCTTGTGAATGCCTTCAAGCTTATAGTTCAGCAGAATCCTTTCCAGGCTGGCCTCATACACTTCATTCGTACTGTGCGAATTGATATACATCTTATGAAGAAAGATACCTTTGCCGCCCTCTTTCAGACGTATGTTTTTTGCCTGCTCTTCAATCAGCTCTTCACGGATGCCATGCATGGAAACCCTCTTCAGATCCGCGCTGATAGTAGTCACAAGAGCTACAACTTCGTAATGGTCTTCCTGAAGTATCCTGTAAAGACATAGAGCGGAGTCTTTACCTCCGCTCCAGAAAAAAATAGCTTTTTCTTTCATAAGCAATTCAGACATTGAAACTATTACAGTTTTGAATGCCTAATGTTCAAAATCCATCAGTGAAATACAAAACCGGAAGGCAGTACTCCCACTGTATAATTATCGATAAGCACTCCGGCATTGGTATACCTGTAGATCTCCCCCTTCCCCGCAAAATCCTTTGCATCGCCACCATAAATGATATCGGTGTTGTAATCCACATCAATCCCGTAAAAACTTTTACTGATGAATGGCAACGTAGGCGCCGTCACATCGGTAATGGCAAATTTATAGATACCGTAGTTTTCGTAATACAGGATATCATTGGTTTTGTTGATGGCGAAATGAGTAGGGTGATCGCCCAGATTTCCTATGGTTACAGAGTTCACCACTGCATTATTCGAAGGGTCTATCATGACAAGCTTTGCAGGCGTATCATCGGCGGTCGAAGCATAGCTTGGGCCGTAACTTCCTGTGCACAGAACCCAGAGCTTACTATTTTTATCCAGTTTGAGGCAGCACGGCTTAATGGCAGTCACGATGGTATCCGTAACCAGATTCGTGGTTGCATCGATCACAAAAATGGTGCTGTCATCGCCATATCCCCCTGTATTGGCGACATAAACACTATTTCCGATCTTGATCATCTGCTCGGGACCGGCCCCGGTAGTAATGGTTCCAGTTACGGTATTGGAAGAAAGATCGAGAATTTTAATATTGTCTGCGCCCCAGTCGCTGATATAGGCTTTTGATACATCGACCACATACAGATAACGCGGAGAAGAAAATCCTGTCAGCGTAGCCTGATGTTTAAAATCGCTTAAGCCCGTTACTTCCACTTTTTGGGAATTATTGATCACCATGTATGCCTTGTTGTTATAGATCGTCATCGACTGCATCACATCTCCCAGCGAGCTCCCGCCGTTGGTAGCACCATACAGATCATTGGTAACACTATTGTTATTCTTATTAAAGAAACTTACCGAGCTGTTATTATGACCATACCCTCCTTCATTCACAATAAAAACACCGGTTCCATTGTTGTAATTCGCTAACGGATCAGCCGGCGCGGGCTCTTCCGAAGGTTTGTGATGACAGGCGCTTGCCAATATAATGACGGCGCCGGCGATGAATGTAAAAAATTTTGTCTGCTTCATAGGTTTATTTATTTACGATTGTTGAGTTCGAATTGTAAGGTAAGATAGTAGGCTCTGCCAGGCATGGGAGCCCATGCTACGGTCTGATAGGATACGTTCCAGATATTGGTGACTTTAAACTGAAGATAAATTTCACCGAAAGATTTTTTGATCCTCTTTCCTCCGTATACATTTCCCACGGCGAAGCCTTTTATAAATTCATCGTTTTCGGGTGAAGTATACCGGAATCCGGTAAGAGCCTGGTTATAGCTTAGGAAGTAACGGCGGAACTCCGTCCGGAAAGAGAAATTAAAATTGTTGTAAGGTACATAGATCAGCTGCTTGCCGATCGTGCTTTTCTGATCGGCGGTATAAGCTTCCAGATTGGTAGAAACCGTATAAGCATAATTGGCGGACAGGTCCAGCTTCACATGGTGAACCATAAAACTCGAGTTTGATTTCAGTTCAAATCCACGGGCCCATACTTTTTTCAAATTAAGCGGCGACCAGATCGTTCCTGTTACAGGAGCCCATTGAATCCAGTTATTAATGACCGAAGTAAAGACCGTCAATTCGGTTTCGACCGCAGATGCATGGCCAAATCCTTTGATGTGCCTCAATCCCGCTTCTTCACTCCAGCCGCTTTCGGGTTTCAGGTTCGCATTTCCTCCCGGCTGATAATACCGTTCGTTTAAGGTTGGCAGCCTGTAATTCCTGGTGATACTGCTTTTAACAATGATATAATCGGACCCGATTTTCCATTTTTTCTCCAGCCCTGCGGCCGGCGATAGCGGAGGCTGATAGCCTGCTGAGAATTCCTTACGAAGGGTAAGATCAAGCTGCAGGTTTGTTTTTGATGCATACTTCACACCACCAAAGACGGCTCCCCTAAGCTGAGAACGTATATGTCCGAATTCTTTAATATTTCCCTCCGCATAGGAAATACCGGCTCCAAGATTCGTCTTGATTCTATCGTCAGCAAATGAGTGTCTGTGTTCAGCTTCGGTCATTGTTTTATTCACCAGATTTTTCGAATCGATATTGCTCTGAGGATCTCTGTACCTGAGATACTCACTGAAATAAGCGGATCGTAGGATAAAACTTCCTGCAGCATATTTTTTAATCCAGCGTGCATAGGTCCTGAATGAGCTGTCGTTCTGGATGGCCTGACTATTGGTCGTAAACATCAGCGGTGGAATATGCCTTTCGCTGTTCTGGTACCAGGCGCCGGCCGAAAATGTATTGTTCTTTCCTGCTTTCAGATACAGAGATTGCATGAAGCCATATTGCGTCAGAGCCGCATTGCTCAGACGAATCACAGGCGAACCGGCTACGGTGGTATTCACAAAAGGATAATTATTCTGGGCGCTGTTATAGTAAAGATTCGTGTTACTTTCAACCCTTTTATTTCCGGTTATGACTTTCGCCCTTGGCCTCCAGGTACCAAAGCTTCCGGCTTCATTACTCAGCATGACGGAGGTGCCTTGCTCCCACGAGGGATTATTATCCAGCTGCACGCTGCCACCGATGGCTGAACTTCCGTAAAGAGAACCAGAGCCACCATGTATAAGGGTAATCCGGTCGATTTGTGAAACAGGAATGGTGGAAAAATCGACCACGCCATTGGCAGATGAATTTACAGGAAAGCCGTTCCAGGTTACCTGAGTCTGATTTGCGCTGGTACCTCTGAATGCAATGGTGGCCAGTGTTCCGGCTCCATAATCCTTGATATAGACAGAGGATCTTGTGGTAAGAAGTTCGGTAAGATTATTGGAAAAATTTTCGCGGATGGCAGAAGAATCAAATGAAGTTTTGTTCACCCCGGCTGAAAATAATTTGTACCGGTTTGCCTGGATCAGCACTTCCTCCATAGCAGAGCTATCCCCCGGCAGTTCCTGAGCGGATAACTCCCGGCAAAAAAATACAAAGACGACCAGTATAAAATTTCTTAGCATGCGAAAATTTTAAACCGGAAGTAAAATGGAAATGAAAATACCACAAGAGTATCAGCATCTCCGCTTTTCTCCCGAAAGCATAGATATTGATTGTAGCGGCAGGTCTTCTGGCTTGCTCCTTCTTTAACGCCTTCCCATCGGTCAGTTGACCGACAGTGGCAATGGAATGTTAAAGACAACTCAAGAGCTTACAGCAGCGGGGACTGCTCCGGATTCACACCGGATTCCCTATTAAAGCAGAACATAGAAATTATATTCTGCTACCGTGTACAGCACAAATGTACAAAAGAACTATGTTAAATTGTTACGATCCTTCTTTAAATAATTAATAAGCAATTCAATATTGTCGAATTTCACCTCATTCCCATCCTTGACGATCCAGCCATAGGAATTATTTTGGGAATAAATCTCGACCGATATATCTGCGTTGCCACTCAGCTCATACCCGTTTCTCTCCAGCGCTCTTTGCGTGAGCTGACAGACAATCCCTTCACCCCTCAGATGGATCTTATGTAATGACTCATTATTCGTTTTGAATTTATTCGAAGCTTTGTCAAAACGTATCGGTCCGGTGGGAAACAATTTATCCAGTTGATTCTGCAGTATCAGATCTTCCGGACAACCGGAAATAATCTCACCTTCGCTTAGCAACAACATCCGGTCGGAGAACTGTAAGGCCAGGTCCAGATCGTGTGTGGAGAGAACAACGCACTTATTTTCTGTTTCGGTGAGCTTCCTCAGTAAACGGATAATTTCAAATTTATTCTGAATGTCCAGGTAAGCTGTGGGCTCATCCAGAAAAATGATACTTGTCTCCTGAGCAAGAGCCCTGGCGATCATTACCTTTTGCCTTTCGCCGTCGCTGAGCTCCTGTATAAAGCGGTCCTGCAATTTTTCCAGCGAGGTAATCCGGATACTTCTTTCAATAATCTCTTTATCTTTGGCGGAGAGTCCTCCGAGTAATCCGGTATATGGATACCTTCCCAGAGCGATCAGGGAACGCACAGACAGATTTCCCGCTTCTACCCGCTCTGTCAGAACGACGCTGATTTTTTTTGAAAGCTCGGACATGCGGATCCTTCCAAGTATACTTCCTTCAATTTCAATAGCACCACTAAGTGCCGGGATGATGCCTGTTAATGTTTTGATAAGGGTTGACTTGCCCGAACCGTTCGCTCCTATCAGGCTGACAAGCTCTCCTGCCTTTAAATCGATCGATAGATTTTTTAATACAGGCAATGATTTTCCGGAAGCGTGCTGGTATCCTGCATCCAATCCGGACGTTCTCATAATAAGTGCATGTGGTTTCTCTCTCATCAATATTTCCGCTGACTTAAAATGATCCAGATAACAACAGGCGCACCGATCAGCGAAGTGACCGCATTGATCGGCAATGTAATTCCCTTACCAGGCAGCTGCGAGGCGATATCACAGCCAAGGGCCAGCAAGGCTCCCATCAGGGCAACAGCGGGGACAAGGAACCGATGGTCGGACGTTTTGAAGAGCGCTTTGCAAAGATGCGGCACCGCAAGTCCGAGAAAAGCAATCGGACCGCAGAAAGCCGTGATGCTTCCTGCCAGCATGCCGGCGCTCACCATAATCCAGAATCTGGAAGTGCGGATATTTACGCCCATGCTTCTGGCATAGGATTCACCGAGCAGTAAAGCGTTTAGTGGTTTTGAAAACAGGAATGAGAGGAAGAGACCTCCTGCCAGTATAGGAAACAACAGTTTCAGCTGCGAGGAAACGACATTGCTGAAGCTGCCGAGGCTCCACAATATAAAGCTCTGCAGATCACCGGCCGTACTGAAATACTGCAGCACTCCGACCAGAGCGCTCGTCAGATGCCCCAGCATAAGTCCGATGATAAGAAGCGTCGAATTCTCCCTGATCCTTTCCGCCACCAGCATGATGAGAAAAAGCGAAAGTACCGAACCCAGACAAGCGGCGAAAATAATGCTCAGCTGCGGCATGAACGATCCGAAGAAAGCCCCTGTGAAAGGCGCTGCCATCACCAGCAAGGCTACGGCAAGGCTTGCCCCCGAGCTGACGCCAAGAACATAAGGGCCGGCAAGAGGATTCCTGAAAAGCGTCTGCATCTGAAGGCCGCTGACTGCCAGTCCGGCTCCTGCCATCATGGCCGTAAAGGCTTTGGGCAGACGGAAGGTGAACAGAATATCGGCCCAGGCTGTCTCTTTTTCGGAACCGCTTACTATGGCAAAAATATTCCTTAAAGGAATATTTACTGAACCTGAAATAATATCCAGCACGAAGAAGCCCAGTACGGAGAGCACAAGGAGAATCAGCCAGCTATTTCTCCTGTTCATCTTTTATCTTTTTATAATAGACGAACTCGTATTCCGGAAGAAGTTCCGGATGGAGTATTTTGATCAGGTCACCCAGGACAAGGTCCGGGTTAAGCAGGCCTGACTCCCAGTAATCATTACCGCCGTAGCGGTTTACCCGTTTGTTGTTGTTGTAAATAGTTCCTGTTTTAAAAGCCTTGAACCCTCCATAACGGGGATCGTTTTTAAGAATGTCCTGCTTCGTGCTCCAGTCGCTTACATTGATCCAGTAATCAGCGGAGGCTGCCTTCTCGTAAACCGCCTCAAAACTCAGAGGAATGCTTCCTCTTTTAGGGGACTCAGCCCAAAGGTAGCCCGCATGAGCATCTTTGAAAAGATTCGCCGCATAGCTCTCTCCACCCGGCATATACCATGCATCTCCATATTTAATTCCAGTGAATACGGTCGGACTGCTTTTTGCCGAGCGCGCGATTTCTTTCATTTTATGATAGCGGTTTTCGATATTCCTGAAAACGGAATCCGCTTCTTTCTCTTTATCAAAAAAGGCAGCCATAAAACGGATCCATTCCGCCCGGCCTAAAGGAGTTGTCTCCATCTGCTCGGCATTGACAGCAACCTTGAGACCTGCTTCCATTAATTTGGGATGCGTATCTAAAGCCGGATCTCCCGTTCCATAGGTGATCACCAGACCCGGGCTGAGCTCTATAATTTTCTCAATATTCAGACTGCCCCCGGCTCCTACCTCCTGGATCTGTCCCTTCGAAATCAAGTTCAGGATGGATTGAGTATTAATAAGCCGGAATTCAGAGATACCAATGAGCTGATTATTCAGATTCAGCTTATCAGAATAGGCGGCATACAGAGATGAGAGTATGATAAAATTTTTAACCGGAACTTTTATATACTGAGCATCCTCATAGCCTGCAGGCCTCAGCGAATCGCTGCGGTAAAGAACATAACGGTTAACTTTTCCCTTCGAATCCCATGGATCTTTGACACTGATCAGCTTATAATTTTTAAAGTAATCGATCTTAAATCCTCTGGCATGCTGAACAGAATAGGCAGCAACAGAATCGACCGACTTGCCGGTTGTTTCTGTTGTATCCCGTAGGGATGAATCTTCCCGGCGCGAAGTGCAGCCTGAAAATAGTATCAGGGATAAAAGACAGCAGCAAAAAATAAATTTAAACTCTTTCATAATGCACTGTCTTCTTCCCGAGACATCTGGTTGAATGATTTATGGCAGGTCTCCTGACTTGCTTCCTCCGGGCGGCCTTCCCATTCCGATGCGTCAGAACAGTGGCGGTGGATATTGCCCGAAGCTTTCATGAAGCTTACAGTTGCGGGAACAGTTTCCGGCTCTCACGGAATTCCCTTTTAAGACACATTCCTGCATAGGTTTGTGTCACCGTTATACATACAAACTTAGAGCATTGAGCCATTAAATCCAACATGAGGGCAGACAGATTCAAAAAGAAATCTTATTTTTACCAGGCAAACCAATATACTAATCATGAAAAAAGCAGTATTCCTAACCGCATTTTTACTTTTCGCCCTGCTCCTTCTTCAGGTAAATAAAGCCTCCGCTCAGGACAAAAGAAGAATCAAAGAAGATAAAAGAACCGTCAAGACGGATAAGAAAACCCTGAAGGCGGATGAGAAAAGACTGAGTGCTGACAAGATTGCCGGCAAAAGCGGCAGAGAGATCCGCAGCGATAGAGACAAGATCAAGAATGACAAGCGCAAGCTTAAGAATGATGAGAAGACCCTGAAGAATGACAAGAACGGCTTCGACGGAAAAAAGGATGACAAGAATGGCAAGCCTAATGGAGATAAGAGCAGGGAGATTAACTGGTAGAGAAATTTTAAGCTTTAAGTGATTTTTATCATTCTGATTTTGATAAAATTTCTATCATATTATACAAACACATGAAGTATATAATTGTCCCTTTGTTAGTTCTGACAGGATGCGCTGGCGTCAATAAAACTGTAAAAGACTACTACAAATACGAATTATATATTGATTATAAGTACACCGCATACCAGGGCCGGAATGATGATCCTCAGACTTATTATTTGTGTATTGATTCAGTCAAAGGAATGTGGTATGATGGAAAACTTATCATCAATAATACAGACACGTTGTATTTGCATGGATTTGAAAAAGGCACTTTATATCCCACCCACTATTTTAATAAGCATACAAAGAAAGATGGGACTTTATTTATTAATAAAATGAATGAATGCTATTTGATTTCGGACAGCATTTCGATTAAGGATCTTGATCAGGATAAAGGCCTCATCAAAGGGGAAATTTACCTGCAAAGACGATCAAGATAGCAGATGTTTTTTCCAGGATTTAATAACAATCCATCCTCAGGTTCGGGCAGCGGATCTAGTTAATTTAACCTTGCAATGACGGAAAAATCCTCGTATTGAGGTAAAGTCTTGTCACCATTGGAATTTGAATTTTGGATTTTATTATTTCTCCTAAAACTTCACAATCATTCTCAGATTCAGATATCTCGCTGAAAGGGTATTGGGTACGGCGTATTGTGAGTTGTTGACATCGGTGATCCAGAGGTAGGAAATCGTGTTGTTGGCGCCGAGCAGGTTTAATATCTCCGCACTGATCCATACCGATTCAAAAAGTTTTCCTTTGTCTACATTCCTGTCCACCAGACTCACCAGCTTTGAGAAACCGATATCCACCCTTCTGTACTGAGGTCCGGAAAACGCGCTTCGGTAATTGAACGATCCCGGAGGACCGAAAGGAAGTCCGGAGCCATAGACCAGGTTCAGGTATACTTTGATGCTGGGATATTTCGGAAAATAATCCTGA
>JBJMLY010000572.1:0-5337 GCA_045805025.1 Cytophagaceae bacterium
CGGATCTGCCGGATTCCACCGAGATTTATCATGAGGGAGATATGTATGATGAAGACGAAGAGCCTAAGCAGGAAGAGCAATAAAAAGTATTCAGTTATTCACTGCGGAACCGGATACTCCAGCCGGCTCCATAAAGGGCAATAAAAGCCACCGAACAAAGAGTACAGACAATCAGGTTGTATTGT
This sequence comes from Cytophagaceae bacterium, assembly GCA_045805025.1. Classification (GTDB taxonomy): domain Bacteria; phylum Bacteroidota; class Bacteroidia; order Cytophagales; family Cytophagaceae; genus DATMOV01. The sequence continues at coordinate 186 of JBJMLY010000572.1, forward strand.
AGTATACAGGCAAGAACTCCCAGAAGTACTATTGAGAAAATGAGGGATTGTATGCGCCCGGATGTTGAATTTATTTCAATGGTGCCAAGAGTCATGAATAATACAGCAATCGCCATCAGCGCTAATTTCCCGAAAAGCTCAATTCCGCTAAAACTTCCCGCTACTCCCAGCAGAACGATTATACTATTTAAACCTATAAATATATTCGATTGAAGTATCTGTTTTTTTGACAATAAATATTTTGATCTGCTGCCCAGTCTGAGAAAGCTATTGAACAGTACGCTCAGGTACCATCCGATCAGCAGGTAAATACTTAAAACAGCGATCCAGATAGGAATGGTTTTAATGCATAGTATTACCCAAACGATCAAAAACCAGGAGCGTTTATAGTATATACGTTTGAAGCTGTTCTTAATAAAGAAGTTAAAAACTTTACTTTTTAGCTTGTAGATTTCTACCAAACCTTCTTTCGCTCTTTCATTTTCCGGATCCAGCATTAAAGAGCTGATAAAATCCTGCTCTGCTTCTTTTCTTTCGTGGTTGTCCAGGCTGATCCATCCTTTTGTTGCGAGACCATCGGCAGAATTGGGGTCTTCATTCAGGCTTTGTCGAATGGACTTTGCCGCTTCTTCTTTATTTCCGGTATTTACATGGCATTTCGATCTGAGTGTGAGCAGGTCAGGGTTATTTGGATTGATAGCAAGTCCTTGTGCAATCGCCTGAAGACTTTCTTTATATTTTTCCTGATTATAAAGATTCGCCGCGAGCGTGTAGTAGTAAGCATCCTCTTCGGGATCAATAGCAATAGCCTCCCGAATGGCTTTGGCAGAAAGCTCATACTTTCCCTTTCCGAAATAGGACAGGGAAAGTACATAATGATTGAAACTTGAATCGGGGCTTATGGAAAGTGCTTTGTGCGCTGCTTCCACAGATTCTTTATGACGGTCAAGATTCGAATAGCAGAAAGACAGTAAAGCGTGTATGTGCGCGTCGTCAGGATCCGAAGAAAGCTGTTGCTGTAAAAGCTTTATTGCTTCCTTATTTCTCCCGGAATCAATTAAAAGCCTGGCTTTTTCAATCGTCTCAAAGTATTCCATTATTTATCTTGTCAATATCGCATTGGCGATCCATTGATATGCGATAATGCCGATGATGTATATCATCCCAAAGATTTCGGCTGCCGGATTACCAATTACCAGCAGACTGATGCCCGTGACTCCTACCAAGCCTAGTCCGCCAGCATACGCGATCAGAATCATTCTTTTATTTTTATTGTCAGGAACAAACATGCTGGCAAGCGGAATCATCATAGAGACTCCGAAAATACCTGTCAGCATAAAGAGATCGCTTTGAAGTATGAAATAGGCCATGAATGACAACAGACCAATCGCAAGACTGGCGCCCACAAAGTTTGAAGCCTGGATTTCCCGATTGCTTAAGGCGTATCGTCCATAAACGTTCAGGCGCAGAAACAAATTTGAGATTGGACCGATAATCCAGGTAGAAATCGCGAACAGAATGTAAAGAAATATCAAGGGCATTAAGAAAGGTTTCAGCGATGGATTTGACTCCGCAACACTTCGTACAACTCTGTTGCCAATGTAAAATCCGATAATCACAGCCCACTGTGCGCCGCCCTTCATGTTGCCGATCCAGAATGCGTATTTTAAAAACATGCGGTAAACCCAGTACCTGGCTTTGAGAGCTTCGATCAATCCATGTTTTGCAAATTCAGAGCCAGGGTCCGATTGCAGTGCTTTTTTAAAATGGTGCAGCGCTTTTTTATGCTCTCCTTTTTCCAGCAGGCCCCATCCAAGGTTTGTATGGGTCATGGAATTTTCAGGATCATAATTTAATGCCTGGTGAATGGTATCGTATGATTCTTCTTTTTTATCAAGTTTGATAAGTGCAGTAGAGCGCAGGTTGAGGCATGTGAGGTTATCCGGACTTATTTCAAGTCCTTTGTCGGCCATCTCCAACCCTTTGGTCCATTCTTTCTGGTTTAAATAAATTGCGGATAGCAGTCCGAAGAAGTCGGCATTGTATGGGTCGATCTGAATTGCTTCCCGGATATGTGATTCCGCCTCTTTATATTTTTCCTGATCAAAATACACTTTGGCCAGAATATAAATCAGAAAGGGATTGGCTGGATCAAGGCTGATCGCTGATTTGATCAGCTGTTCTGCTTCTTTGTATTTCTGATCAGCCGATTTACAGATGCTGAGCAAAGAAAGGATTTCAGGATTATTGGGGTCGGATGCCAGACTTTTTTCCAGTTCTTTCATTGCTTCCTGATACCTGTTCTGCTCAAGAAGGAGACGGGCTCTTTCAATACCTTGAGAAATCATTTTTTGATGTTTAAATATTTCAGAATATCATCGTACAGACCGGACTCATTAGCATATAGTGCGTAATTTCTGGCTGTAGTAAACCATTCCTTGGTGGAGGGAATTATTTTTTTTATGCATCCGCTAAGGTCTTTGCTGGTAATAGGTTCCGGTTTGCCCGATTTGAAAGCCTCTCTTAGCTTTTCTTCTATGGCCAGGTCTACTAAAGCCTGCAGGTCTGCGCCGGAAAAATCTTTCGTGTTTTTAGCAATCTGGTTGTAGTCAATATCCTTGATGGGTTTGTCTTTGAGCAGAACTTTGAGAATGCTGGCTCTTCCTTCTTCATCGGGAGGCTGGACAAAAATAATGCGGTCGAAACGCCCAGGTCTTCTGAAAGCGGAGTCCAGGTGCCATGGCGCGTTCGTGGCGGCCAGAATAAGCAAGCCGTCGTTGCTGGATTCCAGTCCGTCAAGTTCGGATAAAAACTGGTTGATCAGGTGCCTTCCTGCCGACTGCTTCATATCGGAACGGCTTGCCCCAAGTGCATCAACCTCATCGAAAAACAGTACGCAGGGGTTGTTACGCCGTGCGACTTCAAAAAGCTGATGAAGATTTTTTTCGCTGGAGCCAATCCACATGTCAAGGATATCATTAATTCCTACCGACATGAATTTAGCATTTACCTGTCCGGCAGTAGCTCTTGCCAGGTGTGTTTTTCCACAGCCGGGAGGGCCGTAAAGCAGTATTCCTCCTCCGGTTTTTTTACCATAAGCTTTATAAAGATCAGGATGCTGCAAGGGCTGGATAATTTTGATATTGATCTCTTCCTTTACATGATCCATCCCGCCAACATCGCTGAAATTTATTTTTGGTCTTTCCACCGGCATTGAATTTCTTTCCACTTCCGCAACAAAATCATCCTCCTCACCTTTCTGTATATTGGGATTTCTCAGGTTGTTGTCCAGTTCCTCATCGGTAAGGGCAGGATTAATGGCTAACACTTTCTTGTAATAGTCCATGGCCTGGGCAATGGAATTTTCTTTAAAAAGCAGTTTGGCATACAGCAATAGGTTTTCAGGACTGACTGAAGAAGATTGTACAAGCTCTTCCATAATCACCATTGCTGTAGAATAATTTTCCAATGCGTAGTATACATTGGCCAGGCCGGTTTTGCCTTTGATGTTATCGGGTGAAAGTCCAAGTACATGTTTATATTCCTTTTCTGCTTCATCAAGCTTTTGAAGACTTGCTAAAGAATCAGCCAGGTGCAGTCTTAAAGGTACATTCTCAGGGGAGAAGCTAAGCGCCTCCCTTAAACTATTGATGCTTTCCTCGTTCATAAATTCAATAAAAAATGATTATAATTTTATAAGTTACATTTTTTTTAAAACAAGGCCAACAAAATGCGGTCATGCTCTGTTAATTAATCAGAAGGACGAGGAGATATGAAAAAACTGATATTGGCGTTGGCTCTGACAGGGATCATGGGCAGCGCGGTGATGGCGGAAAGCAATGAGCTTGGCGACAACAGAGGAAAGAGAACAAACAAAGTTGCCAAGATGAATAAGAAGACCAAGGCGAACAAGAAAAGAAAAAAGTATTCCAATAAGACTACAAAGAAGCATAAAAGATCAGGGAATAAGTACAATGCATAGGTCTATGTGAAAGAACTTTGGAAGTCCCGGGAAACCGGGACTTTTTTATTAGAGGCTAATTTTAATTATTTTGCTGTACTCCGATGAGATTTTTCAGAATACTTTTTTTTCTGTTCCTTCCCTTTTTAGGCCTTCAGGCCCAAAACATACCTGTATTTGAAATCAATGATCCGGCCATCAATAAAAAAGGAAAAATATTCTTTAAATCTACAGATGGATTTACATTCAGCGGAGACCTGGCGCCGGTAGCTTTGAAAGATATTTCCGGACAAACACAAATAGGCTTTATTAATAAAGGCGGAAAATTGGTTGTGCCAGCACAGTTTGACGGATTGGGAGATTTTTCCCAGGGCTATTATGAGGTTCGTAAAAATGGCAAATATGGCCTGATCAATGCTGCAGGGCAAACAGTGGAGGACTATCAATACAAGGGTCTGAAATTTCAGGACAATGAACATATTCTGGCTACACATTTTATTTCCTGGCAGATCAAGGATAATTTCAATAAGGTGATTGAAAAGGTCGAGGCCGATAGTATCGTTGCTATCTCAGATTCAGCCTATAAGATATTTCTTAACGGGCAGATTTTTCCTTTAAGACAACAAAAGAAAAGACCTGCGTCTGCGGCATTGGCTGAAGAGTTGTCGAAGAAAGAAAGTTTTCCCTACACGACTTGGTTTTATAAGGGAAAGATTGCCTACGAGAATCTGGAATGCAACCTGGTAGTGCCTCCCGTGTATGACTCTGTAAAGTATGTTCCTGAAGAAAGGATCTTCATGGTTTATTGGAAAGATAAGATCGGCATACTTGAGTATGACGGCACCGAGATCATGCCTTTAACCAATAAATACAAAAAGATATACAGCTTTGTCAATGGCCGGGCCAGAATGCTCAGAGATGGCCGCTATGGATTTATAGACCGCTACGCCAATGTACGTGTGGCACCGCAATATGAAAATGTACAGGATTTCTCAGAAGGATATGCCGCGGTATTCCTGGCTGGCAAATGGGGTTTTGTGGATCAGAATGAGAAACTGGTGGTTCAGCCTTTTTATTCGGAAGTAAAACCATTTACATTCGGAACAGCCAGGGTCAAGGAAAAAAACAGGTGGAGCTTTGTGAACCCTTCGGGAGAAAAAATCACCAGCACTCCCTACGATGAAATATTTC
>JBJMLY010000573.1:0-2543 GCA_045805025.1 Cytophagaceae bacterium
CATTACAGCCCTTTCTTTCATAGGAAGCACAGTCTATGCCCAGGAAGACAGCCTGATGAATATGCTGGACGATGAACCGAAAACGAAAGAACCGGTAACAGCCTCTTTTATGGGAACCCATATCATTAATGGGCAATCGGTGGAAAATCCCGGCAAAAGGATTCTGCAATTTTATATCGGCCATCGCTTCGATGCCTTTAATGCCAATAGCGATAATATATTTTATAATTTCTTCGGACTGGACAATGCCACCATACGCATAGGCTTTGATTATGGGATTACTGACAGGCTTACCGCAGGCGTGGGCCGTTCAAGCTTACAAAAGACCTACGATAACTTTCTGAAGTACAAAATTCTGAGACAAAGAGAAGGAATGCCCGTGACCGTGGTTCTTTACACCAATATGGCCATTGCCACCCAAAACCGATCCGATGATAACCACGATATTAAATTTGCGCACCGTTTATCTTATACCGACCAGATCCTGATCGCCCGTAAGTTCAACAAAAACCTGACGCTGCAATTGAGCCCTACCTATATTCACAGGAACGTGGTACCGACACCCGAGGATCAGAATGATGTATTTGCGGTTGGATTCGGAGGAAGATATAAGCTGCTGAAAAGGGTTTCTTTTAATGCCGAATATTTTTACCTGCTGCCGGGAAACACGGCTGACAAATTCAGTAATTCCTTCGCTGCAGGCTTTGATATTGAAACGGGAGGGCACGTATTCCAGCTGCACCTGACCAACTCCGCGGGCCTGATCGAATCTCAGTTTATTCCGCAGACTTCCGGCGACTGGAAAAAAAATCTGCGCTTCGGGTTTAATATTTCCAGGGTATTCAGTATCCGTAAAAGATAAAAAAAGCAAGCCGGTTTTCACGGGCTTGCTGCTATTCAAATTTATTTCCTGTTAAACGCTCGCTGCGGCAAACTGACTGTATGAGCTATACCTGCTTGATGGTAAAGGGTAATCCGAGAATATCGCTATAGTCTTCGCCTGCTTCCTGCATATCCTCATCATCCTCCTCATAGAACCAGGTGATCTCAATTTTTTTTCCACCTTTGGGAAGCACGCTTAACCTTTTAAAAATATCCAGTATACACTTGGAAGAACTGGTATTGAAATATTCAAAACGGACTTCAACTTTGGTGGTTTCCTGGGGAGCCTTCACATAATCGTCCAGCCAGTTCATGATCGGCTCATAGAACTCAACAGAGTTTTCAGGAGTCGATCTGCCTCTCAATTCTATCTTTCCCGTCTCTGCATCAAAACTTACATGAGGCGTATGCGTTGTGGGAGACAATGACAATGATTTCATACTTCTTGTTTGGGAATATTTATCTGAAAACTAAAAAACGATACGTTATCGTTTACAGGTTTAAAATTATAATTGAGCTTCTGCCCTGATTTTCTCGCAATGTCGATGAAGCCTAAACCTCCTCCGCCTTTTTCCGAGAACTGCTCGTTGTTCAGGATTTTTTTATAAAGCTCACGCAGCTCATCTTTCGATACCGAATTGATCTGATCCAGCCAGTTTCTTATGTGATCAATATTTTTATTGTAGATATAATTGCCCGTCAGCACATGGTACGTGCTGTCGTTCATATAGATCATGAGGATGGCAGTCTTGGTACCGAAGTTTTCTTCGGTGGCCGACTCTTCAATATGATGGCAGAGATTCTGAAGGCATTCCACAAGCACGTTGTAGACCTTTTTCTTGGTCTTCAGGTCTTCCTCCGTCTTGTTGAGCCTTTCTTCAATGATCTTCAATATGGAATTGACGAGATCAAAGGTGACTTCTCCTTTGAAGGAAAGCATGATGTTGTTGTCATGCATTCTTTCGTATTGTTCTAAAAGATCTATCATCCGATAATGATTAAGAGATTATCACCTTTGAAAAGGTATATATTTTTTTTCTAAATTAAAAATTAATCCTAAAACCGATCACAAGGATATCGTCAATCTGCGCTGTATTTTTCTTCCACTCCTCCATAGCCTCCTCCAGTATCACGCCCTGTTCTTTCATGGATTTATCCTGAATGCTGATCAGCAGATCTCGGAATTTCTTATACATGAATTTCTTGCCTTGCGGGCCCCCGAACTGATCGGCATAACCGTCGGTAAAGATATAGAACGTATCTCCGTTCTGAATATCCATTTCGTGGTTGGTATAATCGCGGGGATCTTCCACATAGCTTCCTATCGGAAATTTATCTGCCTTGATCTCAATAAACTCCTTGCCACGTATGAGGTAGAGCGGATTATACGCGCCTGCAAACTGAAGCTTTCTTTTTTTCATATCCACAGCACACAGGGCAATGTCCATTCCGTCTTTTACCGTATATCCTTCACTGGCCATATGCAGGGTCTGACTTACACCGCGGTTTAATCCATCTATAAGAGAAGCAGCCGTAACATTTGGCTTTTCCAGTGACTGATTCAGGTGGTTATACCCTACTATGGACATGAATGCTCCGGGAACTCCGTGGCCGGTACAATCCACTGCCGAAAAATAGAAGGAATCCTGCTTCACATTAAA
>JBJMLY010000574.1:0-4835 GCA_045805025.1 Cytophagaceae bacterium
CCATTTTTGAATAAATTAAATAGTCCCATTCTTGATTGTTGATTTTCAGGTTCACGATTCTTCAATGACCCTTGTAACATCAGGACGGAGGAAAAAAGTTCAGATGGGTTTTGCTGATGGTAAGTGCCTGCAGAAAATATATACCTATTAAGGCAGGATTAAAAAGAATTATTTATCTTACCTCTCCGATAATAAACACATATTCATGGAGATTAAAAATAAAGAAGAAAAAATGCCATCAAGCATTCCCTATATTATCGGGAACGAACTGGCAGAAAGATTCAGCTATTATGGAATGAAAACCATTCTGGTCATTTTTATGACTGAATATCTCATGAACAGCTCAGGACAAAAAGATGTCATGACGGGAGAAGAAAGTAAATTTTATTACCATTTATTCGTAAGCGCCAATTATTTCTTCCCCCTACTCGGTGCTCTTTTATCCGACATCCTCTGGGGAAAGTACAGGACTATTCTAGTTCTCTCCATTGTCTACTGTTGCGGACACCTTGCCCTTGCCATGGATGAAACAAGACTTGGCTTATCACTCGGCCTTACCATGATTGCATTAGGTTCAGGTGGCATAAAACCATGCGTTTCCGCAAACGTGGGAGATCAATTTTCAGAAAAAAATCAACACCTGCTTACCAAGGTTTTTAATTATTTCTACCTGGCTATTAATATAGGCTCGGTAGTATCAGTATTATTAACCCCGATCCTTTTGCGGGAAGCGGGACCTTCCGTTGCATTTGGCGTACCCGGTGCATTAATGATCGTAGCTACCATTATATTCTGGATGGGAAGATCAAAATATTCTGTTCTGCCCCCTGTGGGCTGGAAAAAATTCACGGAGGGTGTCTTAAGCAAAGAAGGCCTCAGCGCTTTAGGAAATCTCATTGTCATATATCTGTTTATTGCTGTTTTCTGGTCTCTCTATGAACAGACCGGATCGTCATGGGTATTACAGGCCAACAACCCACATATGATAAAAACCTTTGATTTTTTTGGGACGAAATTCAGCATTCTACCTGATCAGGTACAAGCTATGAACCCAATTCTTGTTATAATTCTGGTGCCTTTATTTTCATCCTACTTATATCCTGCATTTGACAAATTATTTCCATTGACTTCCCTACGGAAAATCACAATTGGAATGTTTATGTGTGCATTTTCCTATATTATTGTTGCCTTAATGGAAACCCAGATACAAGCAGGAAACGATATTTCTATCCTTTGGCAATGCCTGGCTTATCTTGTACTGACTGTATCAGAGGTAATGGTTTATGGAACAGGACTTGAATTTTCATATACTCAGGCTCCCAACAATATGAAATCGCTGATCATGGGATTCTTTCTATTGTCGGTTTCTGTAGGAAGCTTATTTACAGCCTGGATCAACTGGTTTATACAAAACGACGATGGTTCCTTAAAGCTTCAAGGGGCTCAATACTTCTGGTTTTTCACCGGATTAATGTTCCTCACTTCGATCGTTTTCATTTTTATTGCAAAGAATTACCAGGTAAAGACTTTTGTAAGAACTGAATAAAAAAGGGGCAATCGCTGCCCCTTACTTACTATCCTTTTGTTTTACTTCACGCATGCTTCAACAGCATCCCGCTGACAACTTCTTCGTTCAATTTGTCCAGTTTATTGTCGGCTTCGTATTCTTCGTCCAGCGATTCCTGCAGCATTTCGCTGGCAGCCTCCTGACCAAGGACTCTGGCATAAGTTACCATGGATGCATAGCAGGCTATTTCGTAATGCTCGATTTTCTGAAAGAGCAATATAATCTCTGCATCCAGCGTATCGGTATGGTGTGAATCATCAATCAGGTCTTCCAACTCATCCAGCAGTCCTTCAACGACATCACAATTCTCTCCATGAGGCTTATAATTACCGAGATCCCTAAAGAGAGCCTGTATTCTGGTGGCCTGATTTCTGGTTTGTTCGAGGTGATCTTTAATAGCGGCTTTTAATTCTTTATGCTGAATCACCCGGATGACCTTCGGTAATACGGCTATCATCTGATTTTCGGCGCTGTAAATCTGCTTCAGTTGTAAAATATAAATTCTTTCAATCGCTTTCAGGTCCATAAATCGGGTTGTGGTTAGTTATTGGGTAAACCCCGCTATCTTATACTTTGTTGGCAGGAAAGAAAAAAATGTGGAGAAGTAATCGGTGTCGGAACATTCAAGTCAGTAAAATTCTTCTATTACAGGGAATTTGCCTATATTTGTACAAAACTAAGAATCACAGACTGAAAAACTTCCGAGACGAACTCAAAAGGGCTTTTCCTTCGCCATTATTACAATAACAAATGAAAAATTTAAAATTTGATGAATTATCCTTATCTGAGGATATACAAAATGCAATTACAGACATGGGCTTCGTTGAAGCCTCTCCGATCCAGTCACAGGCCATACCTCACATACTTGAAGGAAAAGATGTCATCGGACAAGCCCAGACGGGAACGGGGAAAACCGCTGCTTTCGGAATACCAGCGCTTGAGTTGATCGATACCAAAGAAAAACATGTCCAGGCAGTTGTTATGTGCCCAACCAGGGAGCTTGCGGTACAGGTTGCCAATGAAATTAAAAAACTCGCAAAATATAAAAAAGGGTTAAACGTGCTTCCGATCTATGGAGGCGAATCCATCGAAAGACAAATCACCGGACTGAAAAGAGGCGTTCACATTGTCATCGGTACTCCCGGACGTATCATTGATCACCTGGACAGAAAAACATTATCCTTCAAACAGGTAAAAATGGTCGTACTGGATGAAGCGGATGAAATGCTGAACATGGGCTTTCGTGAAGACATCGAGATGATCCTGAGCAGAATGCCGGAAGAAAGACAAACCATTCTTTTTTCAGCCACTATGGCTAAGCCTATCCTGGCCCTGACAAAAAAATTCCAGAAAGATCCGGTACACGTAAAAGTGACCAAATCAGAACTTACCGTTTCTTCCATTGAGCAGGTCTATTTCAACATCAAAGAATCAGCGAAGCTGCAAGTGATGTCTCAGCTGATCGATCTTAATAGCCTGCAGCTTATGCTGGTCTTCTGCAACACAAAAAGAAAAGTGGATGAGGTTACTGAAGAGCTTCAGAACATGGGCTACAAAGCAGAATCCATTCACGGCGACCTGAGACAATCGCAGAGAAACATGGTGATGTCGAAGTTCAGAAATGGCAATACCAATATCCTGGTTGCCACTGACGTTGCGGCCAGAGGTATCGACGTGGAAAATGTAGATGCTGTATTCAACTATGACCTTCCGATGGATTTTGAATATTATGTTCACCGTATCGGAAGAACAGGAAGAGCCGGTAAATCCGGTAAAGCATTCAGCTTCGTAACAGGAAGAAATGACTCTCACCGCCTAAGAGATATCGAAGGATACACCAAAGTGAAGATCAAACAAGCCGAAGTTCCTAGTCCGACCGACATGGTACACATGAAAAAAGTGAAGCTGGTCGAGAAGATGAAAAAGGTGGGCGAATCAAAGAACATTGGAAAATACGAGGAGATGCTGGAAGACTTCAGAGCAGAAGGATTTACCCTGCATCAGCTTGCCGCCATACTTCTGAAAATGAGTTTGGGACTTGATGATGAGAAGAAGAAAAGCGTTACAGAAACTCCCCAAAGAGAATTTAGCGATAACAGAAAGATGAGAAGGGAACGCGAAAGAACCGGAGAGAGAGGCGACAGAGGAGATAGAAGCGAAAGAGACCGTGATCGTCCTAAAAGAGAGCGTGACCCGAAATTTAAAGAAAGAGGTGGAAGCAATGGAAAGATGGTAAGACTTTTTATCAATGTCGGAAAAATGGATAAAGTTCGTCCGGGAGATATTGTTGGAGCTATCACCGGCGAAACCGGTATTGAAGGCGATTCTATCGGCGTAATTGATATTTACGATAAATTCTCTTTTGTGGAAGTGCCTAAAACCGTGGTTGACCAGGTACTGGATGGCATGAACGATAACTCCATTAAAGGAAGAAAAGTAAGCATCGAAGTAGCCAAAGATTAATAAGGATTTCAGAAGCCGGCTTTTATCTCTTCGATAGAGCCGGCTTCAAATAATTTTACCCTACCCTCCTCTCCAATTAGTTTCCAACCTGGAGGCTGTTGTGAATAACACTTGGGATAAGGATCTCCCATGGAATGAAAAAGATCAAGACTGTAAGGGTTGATCAGCACAAAATATTTTTCAGCCCCACTCTGAGCCGGCAGATTTTTATAGTTCAGATATACATATCTATCATCCATTTTAAATTTATAATAAAACAAATATCCGGCACATAACTGGGGATCTGTAACTACCATATTAGAGCCCTCTCCTCCCTTCAGGTATTTTTCAATAATTTTCTTTTCATCAAAATAGCCGGTCTGTGTAGGCTTGATCATAGAATAGACCGGGTGAATAGCCAGCACTCCCATTAAAAGCACGATAAAGCTCACCTTCCATTTCAATTCATGGAGTCTTGTCATCAGGAACGTGACAGACATGAACAAAAAACCCAGAAGAAGATAGACAAACCATGAATTATAGTTTTGCCAGAGAGCGATCATACTGCATCCCATAAAGAGAAGCGAGATCAGCATAATACTTTTTTTACTTTGGAAAGACCCCTCCAGGGAAAGCGCTGCCCATACTGTGGCAGGAGGTATTAACAGGATAAACATTCTGGGTAACAGAGAAACCGGATTATAAAAATGAACACTGGTACTTCCAAACCAGATCATTACAAGCAATGTAATTACCAGGAGTATCCAGAAATTCAATTCTGTTCTTGCGTTCATCAAGATCTTCCATCGGAGCTTAACTAAAACCG
>JBJMLY010000575.1:0-3716 GCA_045805025.1 Cytophagaceae bacterium
AAGCATAAAGATATGACCATAGCCGTATTTGACCTTGGCGGTGGTACATTCGATATTTCCATTCTTGAGCTTGGCGACGGAGTTTTTGAAGTAAAATCGACCAACGGTGATACCCACCTGGGTGGAGATGATTTCGACGCCGTTATCATTGAATGGCTGGCTGAAGAATTTAAAAAAGACGAAGGAGATATCGATCTGAGAAAAGATCCGATGGCTCTGCAAAGACTGAAAGAAGCGGCAGAAAAGGCAAAGATCGAGCTTTCAAGTTCTCCAAGTACGGAGATCAATCTTCCTTACATTATGCCGGTGAACAATATTCCAAAGCACCTTGTACGTCAACTGACCAGAGCGAAATTCGAGCAGCTTGCCGACAGTCTGATCAAAAGAACGCTGGAGCCTTGCAAGCAGGCATTGAAAGATGCAGGACTTGGTATTGATAAAATCGATGAGGTCATCCTGGTGGGTGGGTCTACCAGAATCCCAAGAATTCAGGATGAAGTGGAAAAGTTCTTTAACAAGAAGCCTTCTAAAGGGGTAAACCCGGATGAAGTAGTGGCAATTGGAGCCGCCATCCAGGGTGGTGTATTAACCGGTGAAGTAAAAGATGTGCTTCTGCTTGACGTGACACCGCTTTCTCTGGGTATTGAAACCATGGGAGGTGTATTTACCAAGCTGATCGAATCCAATACAACGATACCGACAAAGAAGTCAGAGGTTTTCTCTACGGCTTCCGACAGTCAGCCCTCTGTGGAAATTCATGTGCTTCAGGGAGAAAGAGCATTGGCCAGAGATAACAGAACGATCGGAAGATTCCACCTGGACGGTATTCCACCGGCACCAAGAGGCGTACCGAAGATTGAAGTGATCTTTGATATCGATGCCAATGGTATCTTACATGTGTCTGCCAAAGACCAGGGTACAGGAAAAGAACAGAAGATCAGAATTGAAGCTTCCTCCGGTCTGACCGACGCTGAAATCGAAAAGATGAAGGCAGAAGCCAAGGCCAATGAGAATACCGATAAAGCCGAAAAGGAAAAGATCGACAAGGTCAATGCCGCTGATTCATTGATCTTCCAGACTGAAAAGCAACTGAAAGAATACGGGGATAAGATTTCTGCAGGTAATAAAGGCCCTATAGAATCAGCTCTTGCTGATCTGAAGAAAGCGCATGAAGCCAAAGATGCTGCCAGCATCGATACCGCGATGGCTGCTTTGAATACCGCATGGCAGAATGCTTCTCAGGAAATCTACAACGCTACTCAGCAGGCAGGGCCTCAGCCAGGTGCTGATGGCAGCGACCAAAACACCGGAAATAAAAATGCCGGTGCCGATGGAGGAGTAACCGATGTGGATTACGAAGAAGTGAATGATAAGAATAAAAAGTAATTCAAAATAGAATAAAATGAAAATGCCGGAGTGATCCGGCATTTTTTTTAACCCTTGGAGGGTTTAAATCCTCCAAGGGTTTTTTTATATAGTTATTTCAATAATTGCTCAAAGGCCTTCTCAAATTTTCCAAAAGAAAATTCCTTCAGCACTTTTTCCATTTCTTTTTTAATAGCCTCGTTCTGAAGATTGCCAATGCTGCCTTCATGGCTGTGATTCACTTTTCCGTCCGTTTTAAATTCATTGCTTTCAATCAGCTTGCCTACTTTCTGATACGCTTCCCGGAAAGGAACGCCGTCCAACACCATTTGGTTTACTACTTCTACGCTGAATAAATATTTGTATTTATCATCCTCCAGAATACGTTCTTTTATTTTGACCTGTCCGAGTGCAAAATGCATAATGTGTATGCATGAATTCAGCTCTTCAAAGGCAGGAAGGAAATTTTCCTTAATAATCTGCAGATCTCTGTGGTAGCCTGAAGGAAGATTGTTGGTCATCAATGAGATTTCATTCGGCAGAGACTGTATTTTATTACATTTGGCTCTGATCAGCTCAAAAACATCCGGATTTTTCTTGTGCGGCATAATGCTCGAGCCGGTCGTGAGTTCATCCGGAAAGGTGAGAAACCCGAAATTCTGATTCATGTAGAGGCAAACATCCATAGACATTTTTGCCAGGGTCGCTGCTACGGAGGCCAGTGCCGCGCTTACATTTTTTTCTGTTTTTCCCCGGCCCATCTGGGCGTATACCACATTATAGTTCAGGTTATCAAAGCCCAGTAGCTCGGTGGTCATCGTTCTGTTCAATGGGAAGGATGAGCCATAGCCTGCCGCGGAACCAAGAGGATTTTTATTGGAGATCTTATAAGCGGCCAGCATCATATTCATGTCATCGGCCAGGCTTTCCGCATAAGCTCCGAACCAGAGTCCGAAAGAGGAAGGCATGGCGATCTGCAAATGTGTATAGCCGGGCAACATATGCCCTTTATATTTTTCACTCTGACTGATAAGCAGATCGAAAAGCGACTTTACATTATTTACGGTGTCCTGAATAGCACTGCGGGTAAAAAGTTTCAGATCGAGCAGTACCTGGTCGTTTCTGGATCGGCCGCTGTGGATTTTTTTTCCTACATCACCCAATCTCTTGGTTAAGAGTAGTTCTACCTGTGAGTGAACATCTTCGACTCCCTCTTCAATCCTGAACTTTCCTTCGGCGATTTCTTTGTAAATATTTTTAAGTTCTTTCTGCAAAATGCCGAGCTCGTCTTTCTTGAGCAACCCTATACTCTCCAGCATTTGTGTGTGTGCGAGGGAGCCTAATACATCAAATTCTGCCAATAGCAGATCCATCTCCCGATCTTTGCCGACGGTGAATTTTTCTATTTGCTTGTTGACGTCTTTATCTTTTTGCCACAACTTGACCATGATTCGTAGGATTAAAGGATTATCAGGATTGTTTTTTTAATGACTAATGACCAATGACTAAATTGTTAACTCACTCAATATTTTTATATATCGTTCAATCCCTTCCTCAATCTCGATCACATAAATAAATTCATTGGCCGAATGAGAACGACTGGAATTACCGGGTCCCATTTTGACAGAGGGAACAGGAACCAGGGCCTGATCAGAGGTGGTAGGAGAGCCGTACGGCTTTGCTCCATATTTAATTGCTGCTTTCACCAGCGCATGCTCAGGATCAATGAAGGAAGGTCTCAATCTTACCGATCTTGGGTTTACTTCCGATTCAAGGTTGTCGTCAATAATTTTCAGCACCTCTTCGTTTTTATACATTTCAGTAATGCGGACATCAATCGTAAAGGTGCAATTCTCGGGTACCACATTATGCTGATAGCCTGCATTGATGATCGTGACCGACATTTTCATGGCACCGAGGTGCGGAGATACCTGCTCGAACTTATAGTTTTTAATCCATTCAATATCTTTCAGCGCTATGTAAATGGCATTGACTCCTTCTTCCCTGGCGGCGTGGCCGGCTTTTCCTTTCGCTATGCAATCGAGCACCATTAATCCTTTTTCGGCGACGGCGATATCCATGAGAGTCGGTTCTCCGACAATGGCAAAATCAATAGGGCCCAGCTCAGGGTATACCAGTTCAAGTCCGTCAAATCCGGAGATTTCTTCTTCTGCCGTAGCGGCGATGATGAAATTATACTTCAGGTCTTTCTTTTCATAGAAATAAAGAAAAGTCGCGATTAAGGAGACCAGACAACCTCCAGCATCGTTACTTCCCAGCCCGAATAATTTCCCGTCTTTCTCAATAGGTTCGAAAGGATTGTTGGTATAACCCGGATTTGGTTTTACGGT
>JBJMLY010000576.1:0-13265 GCA_045805025.1 Cytophagaceae bacterium
GTAGGTTCAAATGGAAAAGCGGCGACTAATAAATCGGAAACCTTCATATAAAATTCAGTGCACTTATACAGAGCCGGAAATGATGCCGGGCACCTAAGCGCCCGGAACTAATTTAAGAAAAGAAATTATGGATTTTATTCTCTGACGAATTTTCTCAGATAGGTTTTATCGCCGACGCTGAACTTTACAAAATAAATTCCCTGCGGAATGGCCGAGAAGTCGAACTGAAAAGTATCGGATTGGATAATTGCTGAAGGCACGGAGGCAATTTCTTTCCCAAGCATATCCATCACCACAACAGCTACCTGTTGCTGCTGCGCAAGATCTACTTTCAAGGTCAGTTGGTCTCCGACAGGATTCGGAAAAATCCCTAGCCCATTATCCATAGGATCGTTAATTGCCGTTACCGTGTTGTAAACTTTAAGAACTTTCGTGAGGCTATCGGTACAGCCATACGAATCGATCGCTTTCAATACGATATTGTAATCACCTGTAACGGTATAATTATGAAGGAAATTATCGCTGATTGAATAATAACCATCTCCCAGATCCCAATGAATAGAATCTGCATTCATACTTTTATTGACAAAGAACACCGAACTGCCCTGCGACAGATTCAGGCTGTCGGGATTAAACACAAAATCTGCCAGGAGCGAATTCGAGAACGTGATATAGACCGGCACCGGATTGCTTTCAAAAAGAGAATCGATACCCGTGACATATACCGTATCCGCACTTGACAAAGAGGTATCCGTATAAGAGCTTCCTGTGAATACAGGATTAACCGCCGGAAGCGTACTGTAGAACTTAAATTTTGTACCGTTTGAAGGAGCGATGGTCACATCTTCGGTATCCTTGGGGCAAATATGAATATTCGATACAATAGGAAGCGGAGTTGTCTTGACTGATTTATACTTAGCATATGCCGCAGCGGCGCTGTTTTTAAGATCCGTCAGGTTATCTCCTGCCAGAATCGCGAAAGCCACAGTCCTGATTTCATTTGGCTGAAGATTGTAAATTTCGGCTCCTATCACGTGCGAAACATCATCGCCTGCTCCTGCCGATCCGGCCTGCGGTCTTCCTATACCGCTTTTAAGTGTTGTGAGCTTTTTAGAGGTAGTATAACCCGGGAAAGCATTCGGATTAATATTATTACCACCCACATTACTATGATCCATAGAAAAGCATGAAGGCTTGTCGTTTGTAACGAGTGCGATTCCTCCATAGGTGCTGGTAAAACTGGTCTCATACACATAGCCCATTTTTGTAGCAGGGTCATAGTCAGCCCGGTTGTTGTTGGCATTTCCAATATCCCAGTCCGCGAAAATCCCCACATTGAGTGTATCCAGCAACAGTCCTGAAACATTTTTAATATTATATTCCACAATGATGTATTTATCATTGGGAACGCCCGTCCAGGCAAAAGCCCGTTGGTCGATGCTCACGCCGATCTTCTGGGAAATATTGGTATCCGTATAAAATGCCTGCGCTTCCTCTTTGGACCCGTACTGGGGAGAGACAAAATTAATCGATTTGACGGTGGTAAAATCAGAATCCTGGAAGCTGGCGTTTCTAACACAGTCTGATACTTTGTTGGGTCTTTTCCCGATCATCAGGCCTGCTTCGTATAAGAGAGACTGGTTGTTATAGTTAAATCCTCTGCCCATTCCTGAGTTATCAAAACCAAGCCTTCCATCGCCTATCAGAGTAAGGCTTACCAGGTTGGTATCAATGGTAAGAGAATCGGGGTTGATGAAAATATCGAGATACTGATAATCATCGTAAGTGCCATCCTTATAGCCAAGCCTGAATGAAATTAAGGTATTGATGGGTGCATCGGGATGAATGTAAAAAGTAAATGGATCGGCAGAATTATTGGTGCTGTCAAGGGTAGCTATAACCCCAAGAGAAGTAGTGCTGTCGATCATGGTCACAAACGAAGATTTTGTGGACATGGTCACCTTCATATTGGCAGTAGGAGACAGGAAATTCCTGAATTTACATTTTACGCTGACCGTATCTCTGCTGAAAGCGTATGGTCCGTATTTATCTGTTTCTGAAAAAGAATACATTCTTACAGCTGGTGTGGTGCTATCAACAAGAGCTCTGTAGATATTCATTCTTCCTTTTCCCAGGAGCTCTTTGTATTGAATGGTTTCAGGAAATGTATCGGTTACATCGGAGGTTACTCTAAGTCTTTCTATGATCTGCTGTGCGGTATAGCCCGGATATTTTGACTTCACCAGAGCTGCTGCGCCAGCAACTATGGGACACGCATAGGAAGTCCCGGAGCCGGTGGTATAACTTCCGTTCGCTTCGGTAGAATATACACGCGTGGCCTGTACACCAATATCCACACTATGTGCATAGGTAGAACCGCCGGCAATACCCCATTTCTTTTCAACAATCTTGCCTGCAGAAGGAGAATAGATCGTATCCAAACCGGTTACTGAAAGTACGTTGTCATAAGCGGCTGGATAATAATCCTGCTCAATACCTGAATTTCCTGCTGCTGCCACTACCACCACATTATGATTGATTGCGGCATAATTGATGATGTTCTGAGAGGTAGCGGAATAAGAGCCAGGGCCTCCCCATGACAGGTTGATAACATGACAACCGTGGTCTGCTGCATAGAGAATTCCAAAGTAACCATAGGCGATGGAATTTGCCTGAGAATCCTTTGCCGCTTTGATGGGCATGAATTTACATTTGAAGCCGGCGCTCGCTACACCCTTGGCATTATCGGTGCTGGCTGCTGCACAACCGCTTACAAAAACTCCATGAGGATCGCCATTGGCAGAAGGATCGTTATCGCTGTCGCCCAGATCCCATCCTCTGAAGTTATCTTTATAACCATCATTATCATTATCTATACCGTCTATCGGATCGGCATAATTGTATTTAATATTTCCCTGCAGATCTTCATGATCAAGCTTGGTACCTGTATCGATCACTCCAATGACTATATTGGTATCGCCTTTGCATATATCCCAGGCTTCATAGGCCATCATCCTTTCCATATAAAACTGGTTCTGCAGATCAGGAGCTCCTGGCTGTATACCCGGATCATTGGGAACATACAACAGGTTTTCTGTGAACCAGGGCTCGGCATATACGAGGATTCCTGACTTTTCCATCCGCATAATCACTTTCTCCACATCTAAATCGGCTGAATATTTCAATACATAAATCCCGGAAAGATCTATCATTTTCTGACCATGCTTGTTGGTCTTGGATTTCGGAGCTTCATGCTTTGGGAACATTCTGTCTATAGACGTTACTCCTATTTCCTTGAAAATCTTTTTTAAGGCCGGATGATTCTGCTGCTGATTTTTAAAGGCCTGATGTTGGGATGGGTGGATTTGAAACAGGATCGTTTTTTCAAGGTAGGATCCGGAAGTCCTTTTCATCCTTGCCAAATGATTCACCGACTGCCCCCAACTCTGAGATCCGCAAAAAATCACTATAATTAAAGAGATAAAAAGAACGGATGAATATCTGATCATATTGGCTTAAATGGCAATTCTGCTAGTGTCTTAAACGAAAAATAGTAATTAAACGTTCTAAAATCGGATTTTTAATTGATGTTTACTATTTGCCAAATCCCTTTCCCAGGACATATTATAAGCAATAACTATTATTCAGACGGTTAAATAAGCGATCCTGCTTAACAATTCCTTATTTTTCCAGTGTTATTTTCCAGGTTTTGTGAATTGAAGCTGCGGTTCAGCGAACTATCCGGGTACCTATATAACAGATTGATTTTTTACGCTAAAGGTTGCTTTCCTTCCGGAAAATCAAAAATTATGAGTCCGTCTCAAACCATAAGTACTTTTGGCGGTTACTTGATTCAGAATACATTTTTTTACCTAACGATATTTTATGGCAGAAAGGCATAGTTATGATTTTGGCGTAATCGGAAATTGCGCATTTATGGCCCATATTAACACCGATGCCAATGTGGTATGGATGTGCTGGCCTCAATTTGACAGCAGTTTTATTTTTGGCAATCTTCTGGATAAAGAAAAAGGAGGACAATACTCCATACTTCCCAATGCTTCTGTCTATAAGAGCAGTCAGCATTATGTGGAAAACACCAATATTCTGCAGACAGAATTTGAGAGCTCGGAAGGAAAATTCAGAGTGACTGACTTTGCACCGCGGTTCTACCAGTACGATCGTTATTACAAACCTCTGATGCTGGTCAGAAAGATTGAACCGATTTCAGGTGCACCACGCGCCAAAGTTTCGTGCAAGCCTATGGGGCAATATGGGGAGCTGACTCCGGAAGTCAACCAGGGCAGCAGCCATATCCGTTATGCAGGTCTTGGCCAGCAGGTAAGACTCACCACCAATATCCCTCTTAATTTTATTGTCGACGAACAGTCTTTTGTGCTGAATGAAACCAAATACCTAGTGCTCACCTGGGGAATTCCGCTGGAAGCTCCTTTGGAAGAAACAGCGGAAGACTTCTTGCATAAAACACAAAAGTACTGGCAGAACTGGGTCAAGAGCACAAGCATCGGCACCTTTCATCAGGAACAGATCATTCGTTCCGCCCTTTGTCTGAAGATCCATCAGTTTGAAGATACCGGTGCCATTATCGCCGCAGGCACTACCAGCCTGCCTGAACATCCCGGCAGCACACGCAACTGGGATTACCGCTATTGCTGGCTGCGCGATACTTTTTATATCCTGACCGCTTTTCACAATGTCGGTCACTTTGAAGAACTTGAACGCTATTTTCACTACATCGAAAATATTACGATTAATGAGGAGGACAGATACCAGCCTCTATACTCCATCACCGGCAGAAAAAATCTGGATGAAATGATCATTCCACTTGAGGGCTATGGAGAAAACAACAAACCGGTAAGGATAGGAAACCAGGCTTATACCCATATTCAGAACGATGTGTACGGACAAGTACTGGTCGCACTTCTTCCATTGTATGTGGATACCCGTTTTTCGGACGGAGGAAAATATTATTCGCAAAGACTGGTCAACCACACGCTCAAAAAAATCGAGGACACCATGAATGAGCGGGATGCAGGTCTGTGGGAATTCAGGGATATTGCGCAGGAGCACTGCTATACGTTTTTGTTTCATTGGGCCGGAGCTTCGTCCGCGCTGAAAATAGGACGATATTTCAAAAATCAGGAAATTATTGACAAAGCCACCAGGCTTAAAGAACAGGCGTCTGCTAAAATCGAAGCCTGCTATGATGAAAACAGGAAGGTGTATACCATGGCAATCGGACAGCCATGTCTGGATGCAAGCTGCCTGCAGCTGATTACCATGGGCTATCTGGATCCGCATTCGCAAAGAGCCAAAGATCATTTAAGCGCACTCGAGAAAGAGCTGAAAACCCCCGACGGTTTGTTCTATCGTTATATCATGCAGGATGACTTCGGAATTCCCAAATCAACTTTTCTGATATGTGCTTTCTGGTATGTTGAAGCGTTAGCCTGTACAGGACGTGTAGATGAGGCCATTGAAAATTTTGAACGGCTACTCAAATATCAGAACCACCTAGGCTTGCTCAGTGAAGATGTTGACGCTTCTACCGGCAGCCAGTGGGGAAATTTCCCTCAGGCATACAGTCACGTAGGACAATTGAACGCCGCTTTCCGCATCGCGAAGAAACTGGACAGGCCGACGTTTTTATAATTGATATTAGTTACCTGCAATTTTATTCCATGTTACTGTTCAGATAATCATTCAGGGGCTTCATTTCTTTATAGATCTTCAGCAACTCTTTTTTGAAGCCTGAGGCATTAATCTGTACATCGCTGAGCGGATGCATAACGTTAAAGCTTTTATGCTTAATCAATTCTATTTGCGGATGTTCAGCATCAAATCCTTTGGGCGGACGGCTGAGCTTCTCCCCTTCTATCTCTCCGAACGCATTTTTAAAAGATTTTGAATTGATGATCTTCAGTAAAGGCTTTGCATCGTAATCGATGGCCTGACGAATCGAATTCAACACCGGAGGTTCGGGCATCCAGAGTCCGCCTGCTACAAGATTCTTTCCCGGCTCCAGGTGAAAATAATATCCTGCCTTAGGCGACTTTGCTCCTCCGGCAGCTATGTAAGCGCCCATATGTACCTTATAAGGGATTTTATCTTTTGAAAACCGCACATCCCTGTAGATTCTGAAAATACATTTTTTAGGATCAACGCCTCCAACTTCTCTGTCAAAGCTGCTTATTCCATGAATCAGTTCTTCCACGAAACCTTCAAAATCCTTCTTCACAGCAAGGTATCGATCCTTGTTTCTGTCAAACCATTCTTTATTGTTATTTGACTTAAGATCTTTTAAAAATTTAAATGCAGGCTTAAAATCCATAAAATTTGCTTTTGAGTTACCTAAGATAATAAATCCCATTTAAACCACATGAACTATAATACCTGCCGGCTTTGTTTTTACAGGGTAAAGGAGGATGTGTTTATGGGGGATAGAAAATTGCTGAACAATGGGTATTACACCCTGTTCGAAAATGAATATGGAAGAAGGGTTCTGGTGCTTGATGGAAAAGAATGGTTTGTGTGGACAGTTGAAGATCTGGGACCAACGCTGACTTTTTCCCAACCCTGGACCATTCATAGCACTTCAGATTACAAGATGATTATGCAGGGCAAATATTTCCTGGAGGACGTGGAGAATGACCGATTAATGCCTCATCTTTTTCTTGAGGAAGATGGTGCCTATATAGAATTAATATTAACACAGGGTTTACCGAGTACGATTGACAGCTCAAAAAGCTTTATCATTACCTCGAGGGTACTACCACCAGAATTCGTCGAGAACTATGATGAATTTGTGGTTTCTTCACATCAGGTAATTGATGGTTGAAATCCGATTCCTGATTCTGACCTGCAAAAAAAGAGTCCGTTCGCCATGGCGAACGGACTCTTTTGCTATTATAATTAAGAATTAAAAATTCAGATTTATTTACTGAATATGGCGTACAATATTCCGAGTGCCGCAAGTCCGGCCACCACGGCGAAGAAAATTTTCATCGCGCTGTATGGTCTTTCACCCTGAACTTCTCCTGTACTTCCATTCACCATAAAGCGATATACTTTGCCGCTGTATTGATAAGCGCTTATCCATATGGGCAGAAGCGTATGTTTAAAAGTGATGTTGTTATATTGCACGCTGTAGGAATTAATCCTCTGCGCATCACCACCTATATCTCTTCTTATGGCATCCTGTATAGGACTGTCTATAATTTTCTTGGCTACTTCAAAACCTTCCTTCAGTCCGATCTGATAGCTTTCGGCCTGAAAACCGGCCAGGTATTTTTCATCAAAAGGCACCAGGCTTTTCATATCCCATGGCTCCAGCTTATCGGCATAGTTCCGGGGAAGCGAATTACTTGCATTCACAAGTACATCGTCGAAGTTTACCGAAACAGTGCCTGATGTATAATACCAGTCCGTTACCGTTACAGTACGGCTTCTCTCGACGGTTTTTCCATTTTCCGTCGTGGTATAATATTCCGTTTCCTGTCTGTTGATACCTCGCTCACCCGAGTAAGAAGTATAAGTATTGGTATCGTAAGTCCAGTAAGGAATATAAATGCCTTTAAGCTTATCTACATTCAGAGCAGCTTTCTTAAGATTACCAGGAGCCCACCAGAGCCCTTTCACCCATTTCGTAAAGCTGTCGAATGCCTTGTTCTTATCGATTTTAAAAGGCAAAACCGATTTAGGCTTGATCGCCGTGGTAATCGAGCTGTTCTTCAGCACGAGTACTGTTCCGCAGAAAGGGCATTCATCCGAAGTTACATTCGGCTTCAGAGTAGAAGTCGCTCCGCAGCCTCCACATTTTACCGTGCTGACCTGATGCTCTTCCTGAGTTTTGAGTCCCTCTACGATGGCCTGCTGAAAATCCAGTTCCTGAATAGCTTCTGTTTTCTCCGCCTTGATCTCATTCTCGCTGCCGCAATACTGGCACTTAAGGCTGTTGGTGCCTGGGGCGAATTTGAGAACGGCGCTGCAGCTTTTGCATTTCAGCTCATTGCTGGTAGCCTTCAGTTGCTCAGGCTTGATCTCGTAAGGGTTTTCCTTTACATCTTTCTTATCCATAACGACTAGGAAGGGATTGGAGGTGGAATACTGTTGAATACCTGAGCAAGCTCAGCAATCTGGCCTGCGGCACTCCATGCCGCCATACCCTGCTTCCATACCTGCGACTCCTTGGTGAAGCTTCCGGCCTTTGCCATATTGCTCAGTGTTACAAGATCGAAAGGTCCTGTCTGCTGTCCGGCCACTGCCACAAAATAAGCGATGATCGGCGGAGGCGGAGGCATATTGTTATTTCCCTGATTACCCTGCTGATTGTTGTTCTGGTTGTTGTTCATCATGTTGTTTGACATCATGAATCCCATTCCCATTCCAATACCACCGGAGGCTCCGCCGTTTGGATTTTCAGCCGCCTTTTCCATAGAAGTACCCATCTGGTACTGGTTGAAGGCATTCAGATCTCCGATGATACCGATACTTCCACTCTTATCAATAGCGGCCTCGATTTCGGGAGGGAACGATATATTCTCTACGAATAATTTTGTAACTGCCAATCCCAGCTCTTCGAAATCGGCATTGACATTTTTCACCACTTCTTCGGAAAGCTCATTAAAATTCGCTGCCAGATTAAAGATCGGAATACCGCTGGATGCGCAGGTATCTGTAAATCTTACGGTGATAATATTTCTCAGCTGATCGGAAAGCTCATCGACGGTATATTTTCCATCAGTTCCTACAACGGCTTTGATAAGCTTTGCAGGATCCTTGATTTTAAATGCATAAGTTCCGAAAGCTTTAAGTCTTATCGGCTTTTTCAATTGTGAATCCACAATAGTGAATTCATGCTTGGTACCCCAGCCCTGGTTGATAAATTGCTTGGTGTTGACAAAGTAAACTTCGGCCTTGAACGGACTGTTAAACCCATACTTCCAGCCTCGCAGCGTGGAAAGGACTGGTAAGTTCTGCGTTTCCAGTGTGTACATACCTGGATTAAAGATATCGGCAAGGCCATTTTTATCTTTATCCTGCATAGTACCTTCATTCACAAAAATGGCAACCTGCGTTTCCCTGACGGTTAGCTTAGCGCCATTTTTAATTTCATTTCCATGTCTTTCGAAACGGTAAACGAGTGTATCCTGCGAATTATCGGTCCATTCGATGATGTCGATAAATTCACCGGTTAGTTTGTCCCAAAGTCCCATTGTAATTGAGTTTAGAGGTTAAGTGATTGTTTTAGAGTATAAAAGTTATACAAATTTGGCTTTTCATGCAAGCCGTTCTCCTTATACGGAGAGTTTTATGAAAGGATTTATCCAGCTGTTTTGCCGTGAAAACCTTTGAAAGGGCTCTCTTTAACGGAAAAATGTTATTTGAAATAAATGCAAAAAGCCACTACCTGAACCAGCTTCACGGCATAAGCCAGGATTCTTAGCCACTTCAGGTCATAGAAGGCATTGATCAGGACAACAGTTAAAGGGATGACGGGAATAAAGCCCACATGAATATTAGGATTAAAGTAAAGGACCGTAACGAGATTCACTGTAAGGAACAGGGATAAGGAAAGAAAGATGCGTTTCCTATATCTGTTAAAATAATTCTGCACCGGCTCGTCGGGTGTATTATTTTTGACCAGAAGGTTTGCCACATAGATCAGGGAAGCAAGGGGAGAAAAAAGCTGGGCAACAAAATTCAGGTAGCTGGCTTCGATGATGCCGATACGATCGTAAAAGATGTACCAGTTGAAGACAATTACTTCAAAAGCGATCACGATCAAAACCAGGTGCTCCCAATACAGTTTGCGATCGCCTTTGGAGGCTCTTCCAAGAAACAGGGCCATTTCGGCCAGGGAGATGCCGAACAGCAAAGCCGGCACCATCTGTAAGAATTCTACTTTGGACATTTGACGAAATACTAATGAATTTCAAGTTAGGGATTATTTGAAAAGGATTCAACCTATAGAACAAAAGTAGATTTTGTCATTCAGGAGGAAACTTGTTGGAGGTCTGGCAGAATGACAGCTATTCGTTATATAAGTCTGAAGTCACGCCTGCACTCAGACCCAACGCTGGAAGACTTCAGACAACGAAGACCAATGTAGAGTCTGGATTCTCGCCTACACTCAAGGTCATGGTGGAAGACCCCAGACAATGAATTGCTACCTAATGTTCGTTTCTAAATTGATAAAATACTTACAAATATTTTCAAATCCGGTTTGATCTTCCGGCACCCATCTCTTGACAGCATGATATTTCCTTGATATCGGATTATTTGAATCAGGATCGTAAGCTTCTAATGTGCAAGTATATCCATCTAAGCCTCCACTTTTGATTTTAACCGGCATTGTCCAGAAGCAGTTAGAATTTATAATTTTTAACGTTTCTTCGAATTGATCGTTAGTTAGTCCTATAGTGTAGGAAGTATCTCTAATATTTTTTTCTCTTTTATACTCCTCTCTATAGTATTTTTTTATTGTCAGTAGCCCGCCAATGTTATTTTTCTCAATTCGATAAAAAAAAGCATAGCGTTCCCAGGAATAGGTAATAATAAGTCTAAAAGTTTGTGAGTTAAATTCATTAATTGGTGGTTCATTAAATTCAGATAAAAAAGCATGATTTCTTTTATGGATCTGAAGATCTCCAAGTATACTATCGTTATACCTTATAATTGAATTGTCAATTATGCAATCATAAGGATTATTGTTATGACAACTAACAATAAAAAAAATAAGAATGTAGAAAAGGAAATGTTTTATGGTTTGCACTATCTGAATAAAGCATAAAGATTGTATAACACAACTCTTGAGTTTATTTCCTATATAATTAAAAATCTCAAATTATTAAGACGAGACAAAAGTCCGTCCATTCCTACTCCAGGATCGTAATCTCTGCCCGTCTATTGAGCCAGCGGTTTTCGGGGCTGTCAGAGCCGTCGGGGTTGGTGTTGGGCACCAGGGGTATCGTTTCTCCATGGCCCTTTCCTGCCATCCTGTTTTTGGCTATGCCTTTCGAGTTCAGGTAATATTCAATGGATTTTACCCTTCTCTTCGAGAGCTGAATATTATACTCCTCCGATCCCTTGTTATCAGTATGGGCATCGATATGGATTTTCAGGCTGGGAAATTCTTTTAAAAGACTCACAAGACTATCCAGGCTTCCGGAATGCTTTTCGATAAAGTTGGCATCGTCAAAATCGTAGTTCAGGATAATGCGGAGGTTGTCTTTCTTGTCGTGCTTAATGTCGTCAATTACTTTGCTTACGGTAAACTGCTTTTCATCTTCCGCCACAGCTTTGGAAGCAGTATCTTTTACCATGGCGATGACTTCATCAATGGTATCTCCGTCAAAGAAAAGATTCACGTTGATCAGGTCAAGTTTATTCGTATTGATGCTTTCGTAATTGCTTAGGGTGTCAAAGCGGTAATAGCTTGCTACATTCTGCGCGTCCTTATTGGTAATGAATGTAAAATAAGCCGTGTCTTTTCTATATACAGCACGGATTACATATTCATTCAGGTTCGAAACATTATAAAGATTGTCCGCCTCTTTCAGCTCCATGTATTTGTTTTTATCGATCAGGGTATTGACCACCGAAGTATCGTATTTGTTAAGCGTAAAATAGGAAAGCATGGTCTTATACTTTTTAGCGATGACAGCAGCTTTCAAAGAATCCGCTTTCAGCATGACAACTCTGTTCAGCGAATCGAGGGAGACTGTATCCACCGGACTCACAGCGAGAGTATCCGGAACAGGTATTACAACGACCGTATCAAACTTCACAGGATAGAATGTATTCTCCGTGCTGCGGGAAAGAATACTGAACTTCACATTGGCAATTTTCTTTTTATCCGCCTGATTAAAGGCGTTCACCTGAAGCAGGAAAGGATTTTTAAACTTCACCGCATAAATATCATCGCAGCAGGTTTCGCTTTTCAGGTGGTAGCCTTCCGGTCTGTTGGATACGATAAACCCTTCGTTCGTATTATTGTCAATGGTGTAATACGTATCATCGACTCTGGTATTAAAAGGCTTCGCGATATTCACAGGTCTCTCCCACTTATTCAGAGAGCCTTTGGATTTAAATACATCGTAACCTCCAAACCCATAATGGTAATTGGAGCTGAAGTACAACGTACCTTCCTTATCATAAAATGGCGTAATCTCATCGCGGATGGTATTGATCACCGCTCCCAGATTAACGGGAGGCTTCAGCGTACCGTCTTTGTTAATGGCTGAATAATACAGGTCGAGCCCGCCTTTTCCGCCCGGACGGTTGGAAGAAAAATACAGCACTTCGTATTTCTGTTTTCCGGCTGTTACCATACCGGTATTGGGCTGTGTGCTGGTAAACCCTTTCTTATTGATATCCTTACCTAGTTTCACAGGTTTTGAAAACTGTCCGTCAATAACTTCACTTTTGTAAATAGCACAAATCATCTCCCCTTTTTCATTGGGAAGACAGCGTGTGAAATAAAAACTTTTACGGTCGACTGAAAATACACCATTGGCATTGCTTTCATAAATGCTGTTGACCATCGGGACTTCTGTATGCGGGCCCCAGACGCCGTCTTGCTTCTGTGAGGCCAGAATTTTTACATGGAAGGTATGAGACTCATCGGGAGAAACTGAAATGACCGTATCCGATTGCAGGGAGGCAAAATAAAGCGTGGTGTCATCTTTCAGGGAAGGAGAAAATTCCGAATAGGCGCTATTTACATGATCGCCGAGATGGATTACATTCGCCGGATTCTGAGAGTTTATATTTTTAATAGCCCATTCACAGGAAGCTACCTCATTTTTCGCAAACAGCTTATATTTCTGTCCGGCATTTTCCTTGTATTTACTAGCTGCGAATATTTTGAATGCGTCCCTAGCTTCAGGATATTTCTCATTATACTTCAGCGACTCCGCGTATTTGTATAGATTCAGCGTAGTTTCTTTCCCATCCATCTTAACCAGCTTCTGATAGTACGTTTCAGAATTTCTGTAATCGCGTGAATAGAAACAGGCATCGGCCAGCTTTTCGAGGTACTTTTTATTTTCGGGATGTTCTTTTACCAGATCCTTCAGGTGATCAATGGCGTTGTAGTAGCTCGCTTTATTTACCAGCTCATGGGCCATTTTATGTCTTTTCTCGTGGGTCAGCTTTCTTACTTCCCTGTCCTGAGCTGTTGCTGATATGCTAAGCCCCAGACATAAGGCAAGCATAGGGTAAATACTATTCATTATCGAAAC
>JBJMLY010000577.1:0-2328 GCA_045805025.1 Cytophagaceae bacterium
AAAAAAATGATAATGAAATATCTTCCTATCATAATTTAAATGCTTTCATGAAGAACAATGGAAGCGATGGCTAATCTACAATATATATAAATAATCTCAGTTTGAAAGCGATTATTTATTCGGCTTTTTTCAGGCGGATCTGGTCTGTATCCAATTCTATCTTGCCTTCCCGATATAATCCTCCGATCGCCTTTTTAAAAACCTTTTTACTCATGTTGAAAAAGTCCCTGATTTCTTCCGGACTGCTGCTATCCGAAAATTTCAGGATCCCTTTATTTGCTTTCAGCTTGTCCTCAATGATTTTTGAAGCATTTTCTACTTCGCCATAGCCTTGCACCTGCAGACTAAGGTCGAGTTTGTCGTCGTCCCTGATCTTTTTCACATAACCTTCCACCCTGCTGCCGATCTGAAGATCTTTAAAAACTTCATTACGGTAAATCATACCCCTGTATTTATTATTGACCAGGGCCATTACGCCAAGATCCGTGAATTCATAGATCAGCAGGTTTACTTTTTCTCCTTCACGCAGACTGCTGAGATCTCTTTCGATAAAAGGAGCAAGCCTGGATACTCCGATAATTCGGTCTGACTTTTCATCGAGGCAGATTCTAACCACGTATTTTTTGCCTGGCTCCATCCTTTTGTGCTGTTCGTTATGAGGAACGAGAAGGTCTTTCTCAAGCCCCCATGCCATAAATGCACCGGCATTATTAACATCTTTTACTTCCAGGCATACAAAATCCCCTACTTTTCCATAGGGTTCCAGCGTAGTAGCGATCAGACGATCTTCCGAATCTTTATAGATGAAACAACGGAGCATATCCCCGATCTGGGTACCGGCAGGCACATACTTTGCCGGCATAAGAATATCAACATCTCCAGCTTCCAGAAAGATACCGATCGATACTTCCCTGTCTACTCTTAATTCATTGTAATCGCCTATCCGCAGCATGTTTTATTGATCTTCGTAATTCGGATAAAGGTAAGATTTTTTTTGCGGACTAACGATAGGCTCAGGCTGGTCTTTTAATTTCTTTGATGAGTCCGCGAATGACGGGAAAAAGCATAAAGAGTATAATGGCTGGGATTATGAAAGACATATAATCTTTAATTTCCGGAAAATACCTTCCCAGAAAATAGCCCGTGAAAATCGTGACGTTAACATAGAGCACGCAGGCAGAGCCCGTCACTATAAAGAACTTTCTGAATTCCATCCCTGTAATTCCTGAAAGCAAGGGATTGAATGTGCGTATGAAAGGAAGAAACCGGCCAAGAATAATTGCCGATATACCGTATTTCGCATAAAACCGTTCGGCCCTTTCCATGTTCTTCTTCCGGAAGAAGAAGGTGTCCTTTTTTATAAAATAATCCCTGCCAAGCTTTCTGCCGATGGTATAGCCTGTCAGATCGCCGATGAAAGCCGCCAGTGAAATGAAGATCATCAGAAACAGCACATTTACATCAAGAACTTTGGTTCCTGCCAGAAGGCCGGCTGTAAATAACAAGGATTCGCCGCCCGGAATGACCAAACCTACCAGCAAGCCTGTTTCTATAAACACCGCGATGAGCACCAGGGTAAGCCCTCCGTATTCGATTAATGTGTCAAAGCCAATGATGCAAAAAGTGAGATCTGAGAGCATAAAAAAACCGCTATATGGAAAAAACCCAAAAGCGGTGTGCTTTGTTTGGCTTTGGGGATCAAAGCCTTAATCTTTTAATCAATCAGAATTTCTGCATATCGTTTTTAAAGCGTTTAATGATCAGCTGCTCGTCGTTGGATACTCCCCCGAACTCTTCAGCGATCCTTTCCATAAACCGTACGCATTTATCTTTCATGATTTTGTCGAAGTCAAAATCGAATCGGTTTGACTCCAGCACATCAAGCGCATATTGATAAGCATCATTCAGTGATATCTGATTTTCTTCCAGGTTAGCGAACATCTTTTTGATCCATTCATTGTCGCTATCGTTCAGCTCAAATTCTTTCTGAGCCAGCTGGCGGATGATTTCTTTCTCCTGCTCCTGAATCTGCCCGTCTGCCTTAGCAATCGCGTAAGCCAGACTTCCCATGGCCATATGAATATTCTGTCTTGACATATGTTTTTTTAATTATTGGCAAGTATAAATAATAAAATTGTAAATGATGATAATTTTCGAAATGATTAGTAAATTTAAGAATGAATAAAATACTTGTTCTCCTGATTTTTCTAAGCACTTCGGCTTTTGCACAGGTGGAGCTTCCTAAAGATGACAAGGGTAAAATCACCTTTGAGGAAATTGTAGGTTCTGACAGTTTACCTTCCTCTTTGCTGTTGAAAAATGCCAAAG
>JBJMLY010000578.1:0-11992 GCA_045805025.1 Cytophagaceae bacterium
GAGTATCTGAATATTTTTTCCCAAATGCTTTCACCACATACATGGAAGCAGGGAAACATCCGAAGAGCAGCACCAGGAAATGATAAAAGAAAGGCCCTCCATGGCCTGCGTCTTTGGTTTTAAAAAGACGGATCTGATAATCGATAAATTCCGTGATAAAAAAGGGACCATCGATAATAAAGATAACCAGGAACCAGCTGGAGGCAACCAGAACAAGACTACCTGAAAAAATAAAAACTTCCTTCCAGGAAAAAATCGTAAATGATTTTCTCGACACTAAATAGATCAGTGCGGTCAGTCCGGCAATGATGAGCGCTACCGGCCCCTTCGTGAGGACCGCCAAGGCAAGAAAAATACCGGCCAGCATAGCAAAACGATTCCGGCGTGGTGTTCCTTTCGGAAGAGAAGAAACCTTCCAGATAAAATAGATCCCCAGAAATATGAAAAGGTTGAAGTAAGGATCCATGATGCCCGACTTGAAATAAAAATGAGGCAGAAAAGAGCCTGCGTATACAATGCACCAGAAGACTCCGAAGGCTGAATCAAACGTTTTTCTTCCAATGGCAAACAGCACAAGCAAGGTAACAATGCCGATCACTGCATTGGGAAATCTTGCGGCGAATTCATTTACCCCGAACAGGTTCATGGAAAGAGCTTCCATCCAGATAAAAAAAGGAGGTTTTTCCCAGAAGGTCTGATAATTGATCTGCACTTTGAGGTAATTGCCCGTCATCAGCATTTCTCTTGCAGACTCTGCAAAGTTCACTTCGTCCCAGTCAAAGAGATGCGTAAGTCCTAAACATGGAAAGAACATGGCAGCCCCTGCCAGTATGATAAGGATATTGATCAGACGGGTATTTTGCAGGTTCATTTGCTGGTTTTAAAAAGATCAAAAACAGGACGGTTCCATCTTTCGAGCTGAGGCAGACCCGTTCTGTTCTGAAAATAGTAATAGCATACCATCGTGGTGGCTGTACCGATTATGGCGCCCACATAGGTATCTAAAAAAAAGTGCTGAAGCAGATACATCCTGGAAAATGCCACCAGGAGCGCCAGAGAAAAAAATAAAATGGCCAGAAACTGATTTCTAACAAGAAGGGCCAGCAGACAAAAGACGGTAAAGGCTCCTGATGTATGTCCCGAAGGAAAACTTGCCCAATGATGAATTTCAACACTGCTAACGTAATGAAGCTTGAGCGTAGGCTCAAAAAAACTGATAGGTCTGGGAGCCTCCGGAAATGCCACATTTTTTATCAGCTGAACAATGATGGTGGAGGAAAGGAAGGAAATTAACCCGAGCGTTCCATAATACATATTCCTCATGAACAGCAGTGCTATGACCAGCATCAGAAATGCTCCATTCCCAAACTCGGTATAAAATCTGAAAAAATTATCGGCTTCTACTGTAGAATAGGAATTGATTTCCCTTTCCAGATTTCCTTTGGGTACCCATAGAATTACAAAAAAGCCTGCGAGAACGTAAAGCCCCATACATAAAAAAAAAGCCTTGTTCTCTTTAACGATCCTTATCACTCAACAAAAGTTTATACAAGCACTAATCTTCGGATTTTTTTCTTATCGGCGTTTCGCCGTCGTCTCTGTCGCGAAGTTTTTTATCATCTACGTTCTTATTCAGACAGTCGTTGATCTTATCCAGATCGTAGCTGGTGATAATTTCCCCAAAGGAGTTGATCTGGATGTCAAAACCATCCAGCTCGGTATTTACCTTAGGCTTTCCTTTTTTTACAGATTTTTTCTTGGCCATAACATCATAGTTTTACTTTATCACTCAATTTCTCAAGCGCTTTGTCAATTCTGCGTACGGCCGAATCTTTTCCTATGATCTCAATAATAAGCATAAGATCGGGGCCGGACCCTATTCCTGTCAAAGCAAGCCTCAGTGCTTGTAAAACCTTTCCGATCTTCACATTGTTTTTTTCCAGAATCGCAGAAAATAAATTTTTAGATGTATTGGCATCCGTTTTTTCCTCCTTTGTCAGGGCATCTTTGAATTCTGCAATAATATTTACCGCTTCATTGGTCCATTTGGATGCTACAATTCCTTCGTCGTATGATTGAGGATCCTGAAAGAAGTATTTTGCTTCCTTCCAGAGGTCCTGGGGAAAAGTGACTCGTTCCTTTAAAAGTTCGGTAATCTGTGCAGCCTTTTCAGGACTGCAGCTGATTCCTTCTTTTTTAAGATCCGCCAGCAAAAAGGCAGAAAGCTCCTGATCCGGCTTCTGCTTCAGGTATTGCTGATTAAACCACTTGGCTTTATTGATATCAAACTTAGTTCCTGATTTTCCTATTCTCTCGATCGAGAAAGCGGCTATCAGCTCTTCCATAGAAAACAGCTCCTGCTGGGTACCTGGATTCCAGCCCAGGAAGGCCAGGAAATTTACCACAGCATCGGGAAGGTAGCCTTCTTCACGGAAGCCTGTCACCTTTTCCTTTTTGTTCTCGGCCGGATTAAAATATTCCCAATCCAGAGGGAAGATCGGAAAACCATGAGCTTCCGCATCTCTTTTACTCAGCTTGCCGTTTCCATCGGGCTTGAGCAGCAAAGGAAGGTGCGCAAACTGCGGCATGGTTTCTTCCCAGCCCAGAAATTTATAAAGCAGCACATGAAGAGGTGCAGAAGGAAGCCATTCTTCACCGCGGATTACATGCGTTATTTTCATCAGGTGATCGTCCACGACGTTAGCCAGGTGGTATGTAGGCATGCCGTCGGACTTCATCAGAACTTTATCGTCAATGGCCGAGGAGTGTACCATCACCCAGCCACGTACCAGATCGTTAAGCCTTACTTCTTCTTTTCTAGGCACCTTTAAGCGTATCACATAAGGCTCGCCTGCAGCCAGCTTTTGCTTCACCTCATCTTCAGGAAGCGTGAGCGAGTTCTTCATTCTGGAACGGGTAATGGAATTATATTGAGGAGAAGCTACACGCGCGGCTTTCAGCTCTTCGCGCATTTTCTCCAGCTCTTCTGCTGTATCGAACGCATAATAAGCATTTCCTTCATCCACCAGTCTTTTGGCGTATTCCATATACATGGGCTTACGTTCTGATTGTCTGTAAGGAGCGCAGGGACCTCCTTCCACCGGACCTTCATCCAGGCTGATGCCAGCCCATTTTAAAGACTCCATAATATATTCTTCAGCACCCGGAACAAAGCGCGTCTGATCGGTATCTTCAATGCGGAGGAGCATCTTTCCTCCCATTTTTTTGGCAAATAAATAATTATACAGGGCTGTTCTTAAACCGCCAATATGCAATGCACCCGTAGGACTGGGAGCAAACCTTACTCGTACTTCTTTTTCCATACTTTAAAATTACCGCGGATATACAGGGCGGACTGTTATAACTCTTAATTGATCGTGCAGTTTATTTAACGGCTATGCAGGATATTTCTACATTTACGTCCTTAGGCAAACGGCTTACTTCTACTGTTTCCCTTGCCGGCGGCACCGAACTGAAATATTCACCATATACCTGATTGATGGTGGCAAAATTATTCAGGTCTTTAACGAAAATGCTAGTTTTCACCACGTCTGAAAAAGACATTCCGGCTTCCAATAGAATTTCCCGGATGTTATTCATGACCAGCTGGGTTTCTTTGACAATATCTCCTGTCACCAGATTACCGGTGGAAGGATCAATGGCGATCTGACCTGAGACGTACAAAGTACCTCCTGTTTTCACCGCCTGACTATAAGGCCCGATGGGCTGGGGAGCTTTTTTGCTGTTAATGATCGTTTTGCTCATTTGCGCTTTAAGTAAGCATCAAAAATACAGAATTTAGGCCGATAAAGGAATAAAATCCCCTCAAGGCCTTGATTTTCCCTTAAAAAAGTAGTTATTTATCAGGAAATAGTAATATTTTAGTATTTTTAAGGGAAAACCGACCTGCTACTCATGCGAAACCTGTACATTTTTTGCCTTTTATTCTGCCTGCCATTCACTTCTATGGCGCAGGGTGATTTCTGGGGCTTAAAAGCCGGACTGAACATCACCAAAATATCCAAAGTCGATATTTCCAATGGCTTAAAGCCTGGTTTTCACGTAGGAGCTTATGGCGTCTTCCATACCGCCATTGACGGATTAACATTCCAGCATGAAGTCCTTTTTTCCACGAGAGGGGTTTCTCTGAGCTTACCCGATTCTATTAAAGCCCTGAACAACAATTCGGGCAAATATTCCCGCTCTTTCAATTATATCGATCTTCCATGGATGCTGAATTATCATTTTTCCGATGCCTTTTATATCAGCGCGGGAGGACAGCTTTCCATCTATGCACACTTTAAAAAGCCTAAATTCGACCCGGTAGTTTACAATAAAGACAATGTCAATACGCTGGATGCCTGCTTTCTGCTTGGCGCCGGGGTTGACCTGGATAACAACCTTGGCTTCGGAGTCCGCTTCACCGGCGGAATGGTGCCATGCTTTGATACCGGCAATAAAGGCAAAAACTACATCATGCAGGTTTTCATGAACTACGCCATGAACAAAAAAGGCGGCAGAAGAAGATAGGTTGGTTATGTGCTGTTAGTTGCTGGTTGTTAGTAAATGTCCTCTGTAAATTTTCAAAATCGTCGACTTCAATTTTTCTTCCTGATCTTACTGGCGGGGCTGATCTCATTCAGGCCAGCCAGTACTCCCCATACAAAAATTCTATGCTATCATGCGGATCTGCGTACGCAGGAACTGAAATTATACTGGAAAGATGATCAGGGAAAAATCTTCGGATCTTTTCAAAATCTGAAAAACTATCTGACTAAAAACGATAAGACATTGATCTTCGCCATGAACGGAGGAATGTATAGCAAAAGTCAGTCTCCGCAGGGCTTGTACATAGAAAATCTCAAACAGCTCTCTCCCCTTGATACCGCCTCGGGAAATGGAAACTTTTATATGAGGCCCAACGGAGTTTTCGGGTGGACTTCCGATAAAAAACCATTTGTATGCAAGACCGAAGATTTCGGGAAATTAAAAAACGTGGCCTATGCGACACAATCAGGTCCGCTGCTTCTTATTGATGGAAAAATTCACTCTCAGCTGAAGGAAGGTTCAAAGAACCTGAACATCCGGAACGGTGTGGGAATTCTGCCAAATGTCAAACTGTTGTTTGCTATGTCTGAAAAAGAAATCAATTTTTATGATTTTGCGATGTATTTTAAAAATGCAGGCTGCAAGGACGCTCTGTACCTCGACGGCTTTGTTTCCCGCTGTTACCTTCCTGAAAAAAACTGGCTTCAGCTGGACGGAAATTTTGGAGTTATCATTGGGATAACAGAAACAAAATAATGCATCTGCCTGCATCTCATTTATTTTAATTATTTTTGACTCATAACCATCCAACTTTTCTACAACCTAAATCAAACTCTTATGAAAATTCTAAAATACGTACTCTTCGGTATAGGCGGTATTGTCGCTCTTATACTCATCACTGCCTTATTTGTTAAAAGCGATTTTGAAATCGTACGAGAAGTGACGATCAACAAACCAAAAGCAGAAGTTTTTAATTACATCAAACTGGTGAAAAACCAGGACAACTACAGCAAGTGGAATAAAACCGATCCTGGAATGAAAAAGGAATACAAAGGAACCGATGGCACCGTGGGGTTTGTATATTCCTGGGACAGCAACAATGAAAACGTAGGAAAAGGAGAGCAGGAAATCAAGAATATTACTGAAGGAGAAAGAATCGATATGGATCTGCGATTCAAGAAACCGATGGAATCACAATCCACTGCTTACATGACCACAGAAGCCGTGGGAGAAAATCAAACCAAAACGAAATGGGCCTTCAAGGGCAAGATTCCATATCCTTTTAATATCATGTGCCTTTTTATGAATATGGATGCCGCTGTTGGCGCTGACCTTCAAACAGGTCTGGACAACCTGAAAGTTGAATTAGAAAAATAATTTTCTCAAAGATTCAAAATAAAAAGAGAGAGGATTACATCCTCTCTCTTTTTATTTTCATAAGATATTCTTCAATACCATGTCCTCCAGGCCTCTTTGAACTATCTGGTTTTTCTTCCGGTTCTTTTGATGGAGGAAAAGGAACATGAGCGTAGGGGAAAAAATCAGAAAATTCTTTCATAAAGCCGAGAAAGAAGGACAAGTCGCCCGGGGAAAAACTGCAAAAGACAAAACCTATTCCAGCAGCAGAACTTTCCCGGATCGGGAACTTGCGATAGAAGCATTTCAGCAATCGAAAAAGAAACTATTCGATGTGAACCGCTGGTCAGAAATACCCAATCCTTTAAGTGCCGTCTTCAAAGCTTTTGACGTAAACGGAACTCCATTATACTCTTCAAAAATACGTCAGGGCGATTACATAAAAATAAATTTACCTGGCCCGCTTCCCGCTAACTGGGTAAGAGTTATCGCCGTAAAAGACCAGGAAAATCTTGCCGAATTTATTGTATCGCCGAGCGAGAATCCGACTGACAATAAGACTGAAACCAAACACTTTTTTCACAAAGGAGCCACCAGCACCTTTCGTACTGAACGAAAAGGGAACACCATTACCGCCTATGAAATCGGAAAAAATGAAAAAATCAATGTAAAGGATCCTGAGGCCGGGAACCGAAAAGTTCTGAATATCGCTGTAGCCGAAGGCGGCTGGGCTGGCTTTCAGAAACTGCAATGGAAAAATCTGACAAGATTTCTGGTCATGGAAAGCATTTGACTTTCATAATTATTTCCACGTCCACAAAAAAGCAGAGTCCATGGACTCTGCTTTTTTGTGTGAGGGTATTGGCGTTTCCTTATATCATATCAAAAGCCTGTGCGAATCGCACCATCTCAGGAAGATTTTTGATGTTCAGCTTATTTTTAATATTCTTTCGATGCTGATCGACGGTCGAGGCGGAAATAAATAATTTTTCGGCGATGCTCACAGAGCTATCACCGCTTACCATCAATATGATTATTTCTTTTTCACGCTTGGTAAGCCTGGCGAACTTGCTAAGATTCTTCTGCATCATTTCTTTTTGCTCAAGAAGTCTTTCCAGCTTATAGGTCGTGCTTTTCATTTCGTCAATAGGATGCGCTGCTGAAATTGCCAGGCAAGGCTTACCCTGGTCGTCGCACATGAGAACCTTGCTCGCCGTGATGTACCATTTCCAGTTCTGCTCATTGCCTGCGCTTACTTGCTGAAAGTAGGAGAACGTCTCATCCATGTCATTCCTTTCCAGCATGGCCAGAAACTTCGGTGTATAATTACGGGCATCTTCCGGATTAAAAAACTTCTCAAAGTATTCCGTTCCCAGCTCTTTAAGCTCTTTCATGGATGTTTTCAAAAGCTTCAGTCCTCTTTCCGACATGTATTCCACACAGCCGGTACGGAGATCGTGAATAATAATGACGCCCGGAAGGTCATTTGATATTAATGCGATATGATTAATTTTATTCTTTATCCTTTCAGCCAGATTTAAAGCCTGACTTTGTTCTGTTTCCCTTAATTCATTCATTGGATCTCTAATTCATGGATCGGAGATAGACTCCTCTCTAAATACCTGATTATAACAGTAATAGCAGGTATTAAATTCGTGAAAAGTGGTCTTAGAAATTACATGACTCACTCTTGACTTTTATCAAGGATGGGACAAAAGAATGTCCTGAGGCTTTCCTTCGACCATCACAAAAACGCCCCAATAAATTGCGGAGCCGTAGTCTCTTTTAATTTCTTTTTTGGCATCCGCAAAAGATTTTCTTTTATCACCTGTCTTCAGCCACTTATCATAAAAGGAAAGCATCAGCTTCTGCGTAACTTCATCATTCACTTTAAATAAGCTCATAACCACAGCATCGGCCCCGGCAATCAGAAACGATCTTTGCAGTCCGTAAACGCCTTCGCCGGCCTGCACCTCGCCTCTGCCCGTTTCGCAAGCGCTTAGAACCACAAGCTCCGTATTGTCAAAATGCAGATTGGTCGCTTCATAAGCGGTAAGAACGCCCGCCTTACTATTCACAAATGTATTTTCAGGATCATTCACGATATCGCCCCCTCCATACAAGATCAATCCTGAATTTAATAAAGGGTCCGATGCAAGATCGTCCTCTTCCGAGCCCGACGGCTCTCTGAAATATCCGTGCGTAGCGATGTGAAAAACTTTTGGGTCACGGAGATAAAGCAGTGTGTCTTCGGTAATAAAAGCATTCAGGTATGTCAGCGTCGGTTTTCCGGCTGCTGCCAGCAGAGTATTAATGTCCAGTAATTCCTTTTCGGCACCAGGCAAAGCAGCCAGGGTTTTATGATCTATCTCTTTTTTGCCACTGTAGAAATCCGGATTCCCGCAGAGAACATAAGTTCCGGTAACTTCTTTTCTGTTTTCTCTGATTGCTTTCTTTTTCTCAGGAACAGCTCTGAACAAAAGATCCTTCGTATTGGTAAGAGCAACAATCTGATTCTGGTCAAGAACAAAAGGGCCTTCGGATTCCTGCATCATTTCCACATTGAGCTGATTGTAGACGCCATCGGAAGACAGATAAATGGTAGCTCCATCAGGAATGATAGACTTTACAGGTTTCCAGTAAGCATTATAGGAATATTTATCATCCACTTTCTGGATGGCGGCATTTCTGTAATATTTGAAATACTTTTTCTCCATGGCATTTCCCTCCGGGAAAATCACCATGTCAGGATGATCGTTTGTTTTAGCGCTTATAACCAGTCCTGCATAGATGACCGTGTCGGTAAAAATTTTGTTAAAATGCCGGCATCTTAAAATTTCCACCGCATATTCATTTTCCTTCAGGGAAGCCGCGATGCTTCTCCAGCTGAGTTCCTGTTGCTTTTCCTGGGCGCTGAAAAGCTCTGAGTGCTTATTTATTTCTTTTTCCAGCGTTTCAATCCGCCCTTCGATAAGGCGCATGTCAATATTCTGGTCAGCCAACTGTTGCCTTGTCAATGAGAGTGCGTTTGTAAGGTATTCCTTCTGCGCAACCCACTCGTTGTAGTAGCCGATCAGAACAGAATCTTTGCTGCTTATAATGCTTCGCCGGACTTTTATATCGGAATTTAAGAGAAGCGCTTTAGTGGAGATAATATTATCATAAACCCGGCCAGAAAGCTTTGGTTTTTCTTTCTGGTAAACGCTGACTGCAATGAAATTATAAAAGTCAAATTCATCCTTGATGTTATTCCAGAATTTCTTTTTCTCCTTAAAGCTTAGGGAAGGGAAATACTTTGTTATATAATCAAGATATTTGGGAATAATATCATCCATAATTGCCAGAGCTTTGTCCGTATGCTTCTGCATATAATATACGCGGGCAAGCTTCCCTGATGCCTGGATGTATAAAGGGTGATTTTCATTAAATACAGATCCGTATAGGTTTCTTGCCTTGTTGTAGTTTTGTTCTGCCAGTTCGTAGCTGCTTTTCGAATAAGCGACATCCCCGCGAAGCAGAATGATTTCCGCTACATACTTGTTGTTGCCGCCTAATTTGGCGATCCAGAATTTCTCAGCCTCATTTAAGAGAATATCAGATTTATCCGGATTGTTTATGCTGATATAAAATTGCGCCTGTTTCTGAATCAGGTTAATATAAAGCGGATTATCTGCGCCCAGGGCTTCCTTAATGAGTCCGGCTGCTTCTGAATAAAGGTCTTCGATTTCATTGGAATTATAGGTTGGTATTTTTGATCGTATGAATGCCAGTCTCGACAGGATCTCAGCTCTTTTTAAATTTCCAGGGCCCAGAATTTTAAGTTCAATTTCACCGGCCTCGTTACAGGCGACACCTGCCTTTTTAAAGTCACCGATAGAAAGATAATACTCCGAGTATATAAGCTGACATTCAGCAAATATCAGAGAGTTCCTTCCGAATACTTCCGACGAGATCCCGGAAGCCTTCTTCAGGTATTGCTCACCGACAGTGTAGTTCCCATTCAGCAAATTTAATCTTGCAAGCTCCTGATAAGTATGGATCAGAAGGGGGCTGCTCTTTTCAAGTTTCTGTTCCTTGATCAGCAGGGATTTCATCAGGGCTTTTTCGGCCCGGTAATAACTGCCGGTTTGCAGATATAGAGAAGCCAGCTCCTCCAGAGTTTCTGCTTCAGCAAGCAGTTGCTTTTCATATCCGCCAAGAGATAGCTTGTAGGCTTTATCCAAAAGAGCCTGACTCCGCTCAAAATCCCCTTTCATACTCAGCAACCTCGCCACGATCATATAAGAACGCTGAAGAAAGGCAGGATCACCGTCTTTTATTTCGTCTGAGAGATTAAATGCCTTTTCGAGATTCTCAAAACCTTCTTTATACTTGCCCGATAATATCTGGTATTCGATAAATACCGAAAATTCCAGAAGATATTCTGCGGAATTTTCACTGTATAATGTCCGGGCAATCGCTTTGGCTTCCTGTGCATTTACCATGGCTGAATCGTAACGATCTGTTTTACCAAATAGCTCGGCATAAGCAGACAGGTAAAACATATTAGCCAGGCTTTCCTTCATAATTTCTTTTTTCACAATAGCCGTGTAACTGTTAGAGAAAATCCTTTCTGCTTTACCGAAATCCTTACCGTAATGAATTTCAAACAAAGCTAAAGACAATTGAGCGGCATGGAAGGCTGGTGCATCTTCACCATAATATTTTCTTTTAATTTCAGAAAGCCGGGTCAGGGACTCATTCTGTTTTTTCAGATCCCCGCTTTTGAGCGCAATGGAAGCCGTAAGCTCTTCCATCGCTATTGCCATAGGATGAAAAGAAGGAAGAAAGGAAAAATTAGATTTAAGACGCATTAACCGTGAGTCTGCTTCCGTAAAATCGCCTTCAATGAAAGAATTGTAAGACGCAGAATATTCATAGGCCAGTTGAAAAGGATCTATGAAGCCAAGATTCCTGAATGCGTACATCTCCAGTCTTCGCAGGTAATTTTTAAACTTTACTTTTTGTCCGGCATACGCGCTGGCAATAATTAACTGTGAAAGATTGCTTATTTTATTTTGTTCATAATCCGGAAAAGAAGTGGCAACATACGCTTCGGAATATAAGTAAGAAGCTTTGTCGTACTCATGTTTCAGCATGCATATTTCCGCGGAGCGTTCCTGCATTTCACGGTAAAGAGGATGAGCAGCACCGAGATTGGAGCTTAACCAGGCTTTATTCTTTGATATGAGAAACTCAGCCTGCTCAAAAGATCCGCTGCTGATAAGGGCTATTATTTTAAGATGGGCCAGCTCGGCATATTTTTCTTTACGAAGCATGTAGTCGTATTTCTGATCGACGGCCATGCTTTGCTCAACGTTTACGTTTAAACCGGAAGCCATTTCCAGCCGATAATCTTCCTGCTGAGACAGAAGCTTCAAAGGCTCATGAACAAATCCCTTTTTAATTAAAATTTTAGCCTTCAAAAAAGTCAGGTCGAAACTTTTAGTTTCGGAGCCTGCCGATGAAAGAAGATTCTCCGCCTTCGATAAATCATTCAAAGCTGAAATGAGATCCCCTGTTTCTGTTTTATATCCGGCGATCAAAAGCAAACCATTGAATTTTGATTCTACATCAGAACTCTGCTCATTCAGAAGCGATGCTTCCTGACAGGCACTATTTGCTTTATCAAACTGCAGAGCAGCGTAATGCGCATACGCCTGATCGATTTTAGCGCGAACAATATAAATTGCCGGCACAGACGAATTCTTCTCTGCTTTGGAAAGCCAGGTTTTCGATTCCTGAACAGCTTCCTGGTATTCGCCCGAAGTATATTTGTATTCGATAAAAGCCAGTTTCCTCTCCGTGGTTTTATTTCGCCACGTGGCAGTGCTTTGTGCGCATACCAGTGCATAACTATGGATAAGAAATAAGATGATACCTGATTTTTTCATGATTACTAAAATTTACAATATCCCTTACTTCGTTGATTTTTTAAACATATCATCCAGATTGAGCATCACATTGATTTCATGCGTTGAAAGACGTACGGAAGGACCTGCCTGGGTATTGAATTCATAAGAATATCCGAGCCTGACCCTGGAGCTTA